>JAGOHU010000170.1 GCA_017995975.1 Negativicutes bacterium | reverse complement strand
GTAGACTAGAAGTTTGTCTACTAATCCAGTGGTCAGATGGAGCATATAGTCCACAGTGATACTACTATCAGGAAGAATCACCCGTTCTACCGACGAATGACTAATATCCCGCTCATGCCAGAGAGCTACGTTTTCCAAAGCTGCTTGAGCATTGGAGCGTACCAGTCGTGCCAAACCACAAATCCGCTCACAAGTGATTGGATTGCGTTTGTGAGGCATAGCAGAGGACCCTTTCTGTCCTGCATGGAAAAATTCTTCCGCTTCTCGCACTTCAGTCCGCTGAAGATGACGAATTTCCAAAGCGATCTTTTCGAGTGTAGCAGCAACAATTGCTAAGGTAGTGAAATACTCGGCGTGACGATCTCTTTGAATAATCTGAGTGGAAATCATCGCAGCCTTCAAGCCCATTTTTTCGCACACATACTCTTCCACTTTTGGTGAAATATTGGAGTAAGTCCCTACTGCGCCAGAAATCTTCCCCACCGCTACCGTCTCACGGGCTTGCTCCATTCGCCGAATATCTCGTCGCACTTCCGACAGCCAGAGAAGACATTTCAAACCAAATGTAGTTGGCTCTGCATGAACACCATGAGTACGACCCATTTGTGGAGTCTTGCGGTGAGTAATTGCCTGCTTTAAAAGAGCCTGGTCTAAATTTTGAAGGCCTTTTAAAATCAAATCGCAAGACTTCATCATCAGGTAGCCCAATGCAGTATCTTTTACATCCGAAGACGTTAGGCCTTTATGAATATACTTTCCTTCGGGACCTACATTTTCTGCCAAAGCCTGAGTGAAAGCGAGAATATCATGGCGTGTTTCCCTCTCGATTTCTTTAATTCGCTCAATTGTAAAATCCGCTTTTTCACGAATCACAGGCACTGCTTCTTTAGGAATTTCTCCCAGCTCTGCCATAATTTCACAAGCATAAATTTCTACATCTAGCATGGCTCGAAATTCCGATTCTTCTGTCCACAAAGCTCCCATCTCAGGGCGAGTATAACGAGAAATCATTCTACCACTACTTTCTCTATTCAGATTATCATTTGGAGTTCACATTTTATTTAAACTTTGATTTTTCATAATTGTACGGAATACTTGTCCCTACCACTACATCGTCGATTTTTTCGATAATCAACCAATCATCCATATTTCCTTGGTGATCAAATGCAAGGGGTGGTTCCAACAGTTCTACTTTTTCAAACTCAACTAAACAAAGGCATTTTTTATGCCACCGTTCTTTTTGTTTTTCTGATAATTGAAGCTTTGTCTGATTTTCTTCTAAGATACTAACGATCTCCTCTTCCGCAAGCTTCACAAAATCTTGAACCAATTTTACAATCCCAGTTGCCGAAATTTTCTTAGATCCTTTTTTCATAAAATAGAGAATTTCATCTTTAAAAACACGACTATGAGGAATTTTTCGCCCAGCTGCACCTCGAACGACCATCGTCTTCTGGCCATCTAGAATCTTTTCCAGTACTTTTTCTTTATCATCACAGTAAACCAGATGAACCATTTTCACCACCTCCAAATTTGATTAAATCGGAGCAACTTCATGACCTTCTCGCTTTAGAATCGCCCGAGCTACGATAATCCCAGCTACGCTTGCTTGAGCCAATCCACGAGTAACTCCTGCTCCATCACCAGCAGCAAAGAAATTTGGGATCGAACTTTCCAACTCTGGGCTGAGAGCCAAGCGGGAAGAGTAGAATTTAGTCTCCACTCCATAAAGAAGAGTGTGGCGCGAATTGGTACCCGGAGCCACTTTATCCAAAGCTTCGAACATCTCGATCAAAGCAGTCATATGACGGTATGGAAGAACCAAAGAAAGGTCGCCTGGGGTAGCATCTTTCAAAGTTGGCTGTACCAGTCCTCGTTTGATTCGTTCTGGAGTGGAGCGCCGTCCGTCCAGTAAGTCCCCAAGACGTTGCACGATCACCCCATTGCCAAGCATATTTGCCAAGCGAGCAATTGATTTTCCGTAAGCGATCGGCTCATTGAAAGGCTCAGTAAAGTTTTTGGATACCAAAAGGGCAAAGTTCGTATTTTGAGTTTTCTTATTTGCATAAGAATGTCCATTTGCAGTAATCAACCCATCTACATTTTCAGTTACCACTTCACCATAAGGATTCATGCAGAAAGTACGAACTTGGTCATCGAATTTTTTGGTATAGTAGATCAATTTCGACTCATAAACCACATCGGTGATTGGTGCAAAAATTTCGGCTGGTAGCTCAACCCGCACCCCAATGTCTACTGAATTGTTGGTCATAGGAAGACCTAGCTTCGTAGCCTGAGCTCGGAACCATTCGGCTCCTTCACGTCCCGGAGCGGCAATGAGATATTTCGCTGAAATTTCTTCCCCACCTTTGAGGATGACTTTATGAGCAGCCCCATCTTTACCAGGCACAATTTCTTCTACCATAGTCAAGGTGCGGATATCTGCTTTTTGAGCGATATCATCGGACATTGCCTTTAGAATACTATATGCATTATCGGTACCTAAATGACGAATTCGAGCTGGAATTAACTGCAAATCTGCTGCTGCAGAACGTTGCTTCAGGCTACGAATCTCATCTTGAAAATCATCGCCATAAATTTTTTGAGGACTACCATATTTTATATATTGCTCATCTGCATAATGAATCATTTTGAGCACATCCGCTTTGGGCAGATACTCATCCAGCCAGCCACCATATTCAGTAGTCAAAGTAAGCTTACCATCAGAAAAAGCCCCTGCTCCGCCCCAACCACACATAATATCACAAGGCTTGCAGCGCACGCACTTCTGTAGCTCAGCTTGTGGGCAATGGCGCTTTTCAATGGGCCGCCCTTTTTCAATAATCACAACTTTCATACCCGCCTTGGTCAATTCCAAAGCGGAAAAAATTCCTGCTGGGCCGCCACCCACAATAATCACATCATACATCTTATCCATCTCCCTTTCGGCTAAAATGCCAAAAAAATAACGCTTACGCGGCTTTGGGCCGACATAGCGTCGTTTGGAACTTTTAAGGTTCCCTTGACTTATATTAACACTTTTACAAATCTGGGTCAACGGTTTTTTCGAATGATTTTTCACATTACGCAAAAATCGTTCGACTAATAAAGACCCACCTTTTACTTTGTACTTGTCTAATATAAGTGAGCAATCGGCGGCTTTGCGAAAACAAAGAGAGAATCAAATGAGCTCAATTGTTCTAGCCAGTTTATTTTCAAGATATCTTTTGGCTCCTCCCTTATTGGAGTTGTTTTAAATAAAATCACTCAAGGATCCTTCGTACCAGATATCCCAGACAGTTTAATTGATAAAGTATTGCAGAATTTGTTGTATAAAAGTACTCAACCGTATTGGGCCGTCCTTCACACCATCACAACTGACTATATTTGTTTTTCATTTGGAAATTTTTTTTACGACTTGTGATGACCTTTCTGCCTTTTCAATTGATAAATTGTCTCAAAATATCATTTCTTTCTCAGAATCCTATTCGGAGTCTCTATTATCAAAAAGTAATTTTAAACCTATTTGTATAAAAAAACAAAATACCTGCTATCTGAAATAGCAGGTATTTTTATTTTCTTATTTAATTGAGTTAAAAGCTTTAACCAATTCATCAGCACTAGGATCTCCAGCCACTGGTGTTACAATTGCCTGATTGCCAACTTTTACTGTTCCGTTATCATTGCGAGCTGCTCCAGCTGCACCAGCATGATAGACTCGAGCCAGATTTCCAGCTACCAAGTAACTACGTTGGGCTCCACTCATACTTTTTGTACCTGCAGGCTTCATGAATACTTTTCCATTTACTTTCACTTCACTTGATTTGACATCGACTGCCACTTTATTGTTGCTGTATTTCGTC
>JAGOHU010000171.1 GCA_017995975.1 Negativicutes bacterium | reverse complement strand
GTAGTGGGTAAATAAATAAAAGGAGGAAGTAGAATGGGAAAGTATACTCCAGAAAAATTACAAGAAATTTATCGAAAAATGTTGAGAATTCGTTTTTTTGAAGACCAGGTGACGGAACTTTTTAAAGCAGGAGAAATTCCAGGATTTGTTCATGTATATACGGGTGAGGAAGCTGTGGGGGTAGGTGTGTGTGATTATTTAACAAAAGAGGACTATATCACAAGTACACACCGTGGTCATGGTCATTGTATTGCTAAGGGGGCAGAAGTAGGCCCTATGATGGCTGAGATTTTTGGTAAGGAAACAGGCTTCTGCAAGGGTAAAGGTGGTTCTATGCACATTGCGGATTTCTCTGTGGGGATGATGGGTGCAAATGGAGTAGTCGGCGGTGGATATAATTTAGCGGTAGGGGCCGCTTTGGCTTCAAAAATGCAAAATAATGGTCGAATTGCAGTGTGTTTCTTTGGAGATGGCGCTTCAAATCGAGGTACTTTCCACGAGGGGATCAATATGGCAGCTGCATGGAAATTGCCAGTGATTTTTGTTTGTGAAAATAATGAGTGGGCTTCGACGACTCCTTATCGAACTACAACTGCTGTGAAAGATATTTCTGATCGTGCTGCAGGCTATGGAATCCCACGTCGGATTGCCAATGGGAATGATGTATTTGAAGTTCTTGAGGCAACCCAAGAGGCGGAAGAATGGGTACGCAATGGGAGTGGTCCCTTCTTTTTAGAATTTAAAACTTACCGGGTAGGGGGCCATTTTGTAGGAGATCCAGAAATGTACAGAACCCGGGAAGAAGTGAAAAGTCGTTTTACAAATGATGATCCAATCAAGAATTTTGAAGCCCGAGTTCTTACGGAAAAATGGTTAACCCAAAAAGATATGGATACTATTCGGCAAGAAGTAATTACTGAAATCGAAGCTGCTGTTGAGAAGGCGAGAAAAGATCCTTTCCCAGCAGAAAGTGATTTGTGGGTTGATGTGTATGCGGAAGTGGAGGTGTCAAAATAATGAGAACAATTAGTTTTTCAGAAGCCACTTTGGAAGCAATGATTGAAGAGATGGAGCGGGATTCCAAGGTCTTTGTTATGGGAGAAGACATTGCTGCCCAAGGTGGGATTTTTGGACAGTTTAAAGGATTGCCTCAGCGTTTCGGAAAAGAGCGAGTCATTGATACGCCGATTTCGGAAACTGCGATTGTAGGTGCTGGCGTGGGAGCTGCAATGGCTGGGATGAGGCCTGTAGTAGATATGCACTTTGCAGATTTTATCGGGGTTTGTATGGATGAGATTCTAAATCAAATGGCTAAGGCTCGCTATATGTTTGGTGGCCAATGTGGGATGCCGCTTGTACTGAGAGCTCCAGACGGAATTATCCGTTCTGCTGCGGCCCAGCATTCTCAATCTTTGGAAGCGTTTTTCCTACATATTCCGGGTATCAAAGTAGTGATTCCTTCGAATCCTGCTGATGCGAAAGGACTTCTCAAGGCTGCGATTCGAAGTGACGATCCAGTGCTTTATTTTGAGCATAAAGCTCTTTTTCCTATGAAAGGTGAAGTACCTGATGGGGAATACATTGTTGAAATTGGGAAAGCAGCTGTTCCAAGAGAAGGAAAAGATGTGACGATTGTTTCTTATTCTCTGATGATGCACCGGGTGCATGAGGCTGCAGAAATTTTAGAAAAAGAAGGAATTTCTGCCGAAGTGATTGATCTTCGCACTATTTCTCCTTTAGATATGGCAACTATTTACAGCTCAATTCAAAAAACACATCGCCTAGTGATTGTTCATGAAGCTGTAAAAACCGGTGGAGTAGGTGCGGAAATTGCAGCTCGAATTGCAGAAGAAGCAATGGATGAGTTGGATGCACCGATTCGTCGATTGGGCGCTCCTTTTGTACCCGTACCATTTAGCCCGAGCTTGGAAAAATTAGTAAAAATTACAGGCGAAGATATCGCGCAAGCAGCTCGGGAGATTTGCAAGTAATGAAGACTTTACAACGCACAGCCTTGGTTACCGGAGCTGGTCAAGGAATTGGTCGGGCAATTGCCTTGGCCTTAGCTCAGGATGGAATTATAATTGCAGTAAATGATCTTTCAAAAGAAAGAGCTGAAGCGGTTTGCCAAGAGATCAGAGAATTGGGTGGGGCTGCGGTTGCACTGGAGGCCGATGTGTCGAATTCTGATTCAGTGGATCAAATGTTTCAACAATTTTTTTCTCACTATGATCAGTTAACGATTTTGGTAAATAATGCAGGAATTGTTCAAACTCAAGGACTTTTAGAAATTACTCAAGAATCTTGGGATCGAGTGATGGCAGTCAATGTGCGTAGTGTTTTTCTATGCAGCCAGAAAGCTTTTGAAAAGATGAAAATAGCAGGCTATGGGAAAATCATTAATATTGCTTCGGTGGCAGGAAAGCAGGGAGGCGGACTTTTAGGCACTTCTTGCTATGCGGCTTCCAAAGGAGCGGTAATCGCTTTCACAAAGGGAGTGGCGCGGGAAGGTGGACCTTGGGGAATTCGATCCAATGCGATCACTCCGGCTTATACCAAAACTGATATGACGGCCCAGTTGAGTCCTGAAAAACAAGAAGCGATCTTGAAAATGATGCCCCTTGGAAAGCCTGGTAGACCAGAAGATATTGCCAATGCAGTTGTTTTTTTAGCTTCTGAGTCATCGGACTTTATCACTGGAGAAATCATGGATGTAGATGGCGGATTTATGAGAGACTAGCCAAAATGAAAAATAGAATATAGGAGGTTTGTTATGGAAGGCATACAAAAAAGAGTCGAAATGAAAGCCTATCGTCATATTGTAATACCTTTATTTATTGCATCAATTTTAGCTTTTTTAGATCGAGTGAATGTAAGTTATGCAGCGCTAACGATGAATCAAGATCTTGGCTTTACGGGACAAATTTATGGAATCGGGGCAGGGATTTTCTTTGCCGGATATGTACTTTTTGAAGTTCCTGGTGCGATCTGGGCAGAAAAATGGAGTCCTAGCAAGTGGATTGCCCGCATTATGGTGACTTGGGGTCTTGTTTGTGTGGGAATGGCTTTTATAAAGAATGATACTCAATTCTTTATTGCCCGTTTTTTATTGGGAGCTTGTGAAGCCAGCTTGTATCCAGTGATTTATGCTTCCGTGATTCCCCGCTGGTTTCTTTCTAAAGATCGGCCTCGAGCTATCGCTTTGACCTTAACATCCCTTCAAGTGTCTGCAATCATTGGAGCCCCTTTTGCAGGTTGGCTAGTAGGAGTGACTTTTGCAGGCTTTAAAGGATGGCAAAGCTTATTTATCCTTGAAGGTGGGGTGACTGTTCTTTTTGGATTTGTTGTTTATTTTTGGTTGAAAGATGATCCAGAAAAAGTTTCTTGGCTAGAGCCGGAAGAGAAAAAATTCCTTCGTGAAAGTCTTGCAAAAGAAAACGCTGCGAAAACAGAAAACAAAAAATTCACAGTGATGCAGGCTCTTACCAATTTTGAAGTCATCAAACTTTGCTTGATTTATTTCTTATGGGTAACTGGCTTCTGGGGCTTTGGTTTTTGGATGCCTACAGTTCTCAAAGCCGCATCTGGTTGGTCCAATATGGCGATTGGTTGGCTGACAGTTCCTCCTATGGTGATGTCTTTGATCGCCATGGTTTATATCGGAAATTCGTCTTCACGGACCGGTGAAAAACGTTGGCATGGAGCAATTCCACTTATGATTGGTGCAATCGGTATGTTGATTGGAGCATTTAGCTCGAATAGCTATATTGCTTATTTATCTGTAGTATTGGCAGCCATTGGAGTCTATGGACCCTTTGGAGTGTGGTGGTCTTATCCAACCACGTTCTTGACTGGTGCTGCCG
>JAGOHU010000169.1 GCA_017995975.1 Negativicutes bacterium | reverse complement strand
CTTGAAAATCTCAGTATGACCACTCAACGAAATTAGCCCAATCGCCAAGGTCATCTGGATAGCCACTCCAACCAAAACGACTCCACAACCAGTCAGCAGCTTTGCTCCTAACAATTTCCCTTGTGAAACTGGCAACATTCCTGCCAAAGTAAAAGAAGACATTTTCAAATCTTTTAAATTCAGCCGAATCCCGATCACCATTAGACAAATAATCAAAATTCCCGTTGTCAAAGGCAAACTAAGATAAATGGCCGGCTTCTTTGAGAACCAAGTCAAGACAAAAGCAATTCCGTTAACCACTACAGAACCAATCAAAAGAGCAGGAAAAATCAGACCAATCGTTTTTAAATAAAAACGAATCAACTTAATCATTATTTCGCCACCTCCCGATAAAAATCTGTCAAAGATTGGTTCGCCATTTCTCTATGTTCTTCCACCAAAATATCTCCCACCACTCGGCCTTCATGCAGAAAAATGACTCGTTCGAGAAGGTTTTCAATCTCTTCTAAGATATGAGTAGAAATAATAAATGTAGTTTCCTCGGAAAATTCTTTAAGTAAAATCTTACAAAAATCCTCTCGGGTAATAAAGTCCATATTGGCAAAAGGCTCATCCAAAAGATATAATCCCACTCTTCGGCTAATCGTCAAAATGAGTTTAACCATGGCTCGCATCCCAGTGGAAAGATTCCCTAATTTCTTTTCAGTCGAAATTCCGACCTCAGCCAACAAAGAGTGACATTTTTCGATATCAAAATCACCAAATAACTCTTTATATTGGTCACAAATTTTGCTGATTGGTACCGACAGAGGGAGCCACTCAAAAGAAGGCATATAAGAGATTTGGCTCCGAATTGCAGGTTCCAAATTCGACCAGCCAGCCACATTAATCTGGCCTTCCGAAATCTTATACAATCCTGTCAAACAATTAAAAAGCGTAGTTTTCCCACTTCCATTTTTCCCTAAAAGTCCGATCACTTGCCCTTTATGAATTTCCAAATTCACTTGATTCAATCCATCAGTTTCTCCAAAAATTTTACTCACGTTTTTTATCTCTACTAAATTCATTCGTTCTCCCTTCCCGGATGAAATTTCTCAACCCACCCCACTATTTCTTCTGTAGTCCAACCCAAATGACTCATCTCCAGATAAAATCGTTGGGAAATTTCCTGAGTAATCTTTGCCTTTAGCTCTTCAATTACTTTTGCATCTTCCGTAACAAATCTCCCAGTCCCTCGGGCAGAAAAGATCAACCCATCTCGTTCCATCTCCGAATAAGCCCTCTGAACCGTATTGGGATTCACCCGAAGTTGAAGTGCCATATCTCGAACTGAAGGAATTCGCTCGCCCAATTGCCATTCTTGCTGAATTAGTTTCAAGGAAACCAAATGAATGATCTGCTTGTAAATCGGTTTATTCTCTTCAAAATCCACTCCTACTGCTCCTTCCGCTTCGCAACGTGTTGGTGTATTAATTAAATAGTACACTAAGCAATTCGGCTTTGTCAATAAAAAAAGAACCCCTTTTTCAAGAGATTCTTCAAAAATCAAATTCCAATTTACCCGAGATGATGCCAATAACAATAACCTAAATTACTAAGAATACAAATCTACCCAATTTCAGCGAATCTGTACGATTAAATAGAAATAACTTTACTCGCTGGCACCCAACCAGTTTGGCCATTCTCATCTTCCACATACAACCACTCAAATACAATGTGAATCAGAGTAAGAATTTGACCTTTCATTACAATGATCTCAGTCGGATTATAATCTTTGATCAAGACTCCATCGTCAACATATACCTCCGCAACAAAAGTCTCATACCCACCTATCACACAAGAGCACCAATGAGGATACTCATCACAAGCGGCATAATCACTCACAGTCGTACCTTGTGGAAAAAGAGGAAAAACACCATATCCTTCATGTTTTTCTATTACCAATAGCTTCACAACTTCCATTCCTTTCAAGCATAAGTCTCGCTTATCTTTCCCAAACAAAAAGATTCATTAATCGACATATTAATAAAAGAACCAGTGGAGCATTGAGTAATTTATTCTTTACCCTCTGACAAAACTTCAATTGTATACTGGTGACTTAATTTTCTACCAAGTACCGAGTCTTCGAGCTCGCAACGAAAATAATCCCCATACACCGCATCGCCACTCACTCCAACTGTACCGCCGAAGATAATCCCATTTTGTAGAGTCGGATAATCCTCAGCTACTACTTTGAGAATATCCTCCACTTTCATGATCTGAGCAAGAAAGCCCTCCTGATAAAGAGTTTCTACCTCTCCTACTCGTTGCCACGAAAGAAGCTTCAATTGATCCCAGTGATCTTTTACTTCCTCATAAGGCCAAAGTACTGGGCCCATCGGCTTAGGACACGCTTGCTTCGCTTTATTGGTACTCACCGAAGTCAATTCTGAATCTGTATGATCGCTACCCACCCCGATATAAATCTGTCCCTCTTTGAGAACCAGAATAAATTCCGCTTCCCCTTTGGTTTTTTGACCTACTACTTGAATCCTTTCAGATCGAACCAGTGAATTCACTGAGCAAGGATAATTGATCGGAGTCTTAGAAGGAACTTTCTTTCCTTTAGCCGCCGACTCAGCAAGCTTAGCCTTCACTTTCTCTTGATCCCTGCCCCCATAACCTACTGCAATCAACACATCATAATGTAAATGAAGCTCTTTCGTCCCCTCTTTCGATACCACTGAAAAAGTCTGAATCCCCATATCAAATCCTCCTTCGAAATACACTCTTTCCCCTATTCTATTTCAACTCAAAGAAATCAACAACCAACTTTGTCTCACCTGATAAAAAAAGCTCTCCTACATACAAGTAGAAGAGCACAACCAAACGATATCTCTTAATCTAAACAAATCATCAAAATATCCTAATCAAGCTACTTTTTCAAACGATTAATACAAAAAAGCAATCTATCATTTTCAAACAACAAAAGTAAGCACAAAGCACGTAGCAACTCCGACAAGCATGGCAGGTCGCTGCCAACGGTTAGCCAATTTCTGATTGGTCCCAGGAATCACACCAGCCACCACCGGGAGTGCCGTTAGAGCACCGCCAGTAAGGAAAAGCTGCATAATTGCAGCACCGGTAATACCAGCAAAGCTAACTGCCATCGGATCGCACCCCATGCTAATCAAGATTTGAACAAAAGGCAATATAATCGGTGCCGATGCCGCATTAGATTGAGTAATCAAGCCAGCGACACAAGAAATAATAAATAAAATTTGAATTGAAGCAAAGGAAATATAAGGCTTTACATAGGTTGCAATTAAATCAACCAAACCGACTTTTGCAATCACAGTAGACATAAACATCAAACTAATAATAGCAGTAATCGGAATTGCAATTTGAGCCACCCCAGTAATCATTCCTCTTTCTCCCTCTTGAAGGCTCATCTTAGCCATAAGAATCACTATAATGCTTGAGGCAACTCCTACCAAGAACACTGGAAATCCCGCAAAAAAAGCAATACAAAGAAATAAGAAAGGGAAAACTGCTTTTCCAAAAGAAGGAGCATTTTCTGGCAAGACAAAATCATTGATCTCATCATCCGTACGAATTTCCAGCCCTTCACTGATCATCTCTCTTTTCGCACGATAATAAGCAAAAATATAGATTCCAACGCTTCCGACAAAGCCCCATAGATTGATCAGTCCAAAATGCACACCAGTAATCGCTAAGATTGCTAGCATAGTCGGATGAGTGAAGCCACACGAATTGGAAACTGTATTGGCCATGGAAATGATACCAGATGTTTTATTTGGAGTCAGACCCAAGCGGACCGATGCGGGCCCAGCGATGGTTGCCATAATGACCGGCTGAGTGAAAGCAGTCAAGGCTCCCAATAAAGC
>JAGOHU010000035.1 GCA_017995975.1 Negativicutes bacterium | reverse complement strand
TTTACTTTTTGCACGCCAATCTTGCTATAACTTTCAGTAATTTCTTGAGGAGTTAAAAATCCTTTTTCCACAATTCACCTCCTTCTAGCCTTCTTCTAAAGGTATAATCACAGTCTCAACCGCAATCATTGAGTCTCCTGTGTCCTGGGGACTCATCAAACAGATGGTCAACTCAGAAGCATTTGCCTCTTCCAAGGGATAAAATAAGATAAAGTCACTTTTCGCAAGCTTTTCTTCTACCAAAACTTTGGTGCCCTGCGAAATTTTCAGCACCACTTCGTCAGCTAATACATAATAAGATGTAAATAAAGAAGAATCAAACCCACGTTTTTCCGTCTTAGGGAGGGCTTCGATTTTCCCTTCTTGTCCATCTTGAAGCATTACATTGAAGTCGGTGCAGCAGCCTTGACTTCGAGTTGCCCAGTCCCCATCAAAATAATCTTGATCATATGGAGCCAACACCACCTGGTGCTGATCCTGATGAGCCAATTTCATCTTTCCTTCAAGTACCATAAGACGGCGCATATAGTCTGGCAATTTAGTAAAGTTAGATGACTTCAGAAGAACCTTAGCTGATGAAATCCGCCACTCAAAATCCCGGTCACCATATAAGCAATCTTCTGGGTAAATAAATAGTTCAGTGGTGGTGCCACCACTCCAGTGAAAAAGTTTTTGTTTTTCTGCTTCCGCAATTACATATCTAAAATCCACTTCTTCCAACTCCCTTGCAACCTGATCTGGTTTGGGGCGAAATAAAAAATAGTTCACACAAACCGCAACCAAAATTCCTGCGAATGTATCCAGTACTCGATTGATTGCATAAAGCCAAGGTAGATCATGAGCTTTTTCATCAAGTACAATAATTAAAAACACAATGGTACCAATAATAATACTATCTCGAATTCGAAATACATTGCACAAATAGATATAAAGGACAATTCCTAAAAAAATGAAACTAATCCACAAGATATAATTTCCAATTGTCATGGGAAGATACATAAATAGCACACCTAGAAAACCGCCTAATATTGTACCGCTTACCCGATTCAGACCTTCCTTTACGGATTTTTGAATACTGTCTTGCATACAAATTACTGCCGCAATGGTTGCTAAAAGAGCTCCATTTGTACCTCGATCAATCACGTGATAAAACCAAATACACAAAACGATCGAGAGAGCTGTCTTGATATTTCTAAGCCCTAATTTGGGCATTTTTCTTAATCTAATTTTTTTCATATTTCCCACCTCTGAAGAATTTAGATTTTTATTTATGAGATAAACCGAGGTTCTTTTTTCATAAATTTCAACCATCCTAATTCATTATAACAAATTTTATAGCCCTCAGAGATTTTTATAAAATAATAACCAGCTTTCAATGTATGATACTTCATCATTTTAAAAGCTGGTTATTCGTGGAAGTACCGATTATATAAAAAGAGGAGCAAGTACTGCCCAAATAAAGATTGGAATATTGTAATAAACAAAGGTAGGCACACAAGTATCCCAAATATGGTCATGTTGCCCATCTGCATTCAACCCTGCCGTAGGCCCTAACGTGGTGTCGGAAACAGGTGACCCTGCATCTCCAATTGCAGCAGCCGAAGCAAGAAGAATGATCGTGGCAGGCACACTAAATCCGAGCGCCACACTCAAGGGGACAAAGAATACTGCAATAACAGGAACCGTCCCAAAAGAAGTTCCTGTGCCCATCACAATTACCAGACCAATCGTCATCATAATCAAAGCACCTAAGAACTTACTATTTCCAATGACTGAAAGGGACCCTTCAATCAAAGCTTTAACCGCTCCTGTCTCTTTAACAACCACACTATACCCTTCCGATGCCAACATCACAAAAGCAATGAAACCCATAATATTTACACCTTCATTGAATACTTGATCCATATCAGACCACTTTATCGTGCCAGTAACAAACATAATGCTAAGCCCTACAATCCCGCCAAGAGCGAGAGAGCCTGGTACTTCTACAAAAAGTTGTATCACTAGTGTAGATACTGCAGCGATCAATGTGATCAGGTGCTTTATTGTTAATGTCGTATCAACTGTGTCCAAATCTACTGCATAGCCTTCCACATCTTTATATTCTCTTGCTTTGCGATAACCTACAAAAATAGCTAAGAAAAATCCAATCAACATTACAGCCCCAATCGTCCAAGTAGACTTCCACACATCCATTGTTTCGATTGGCACTCCATTTAATGTCATATTTTTAGCAACAATCCCATGATAGATCAAGCCAAATCCTGCTGGAATTGCAATGTAAGGTGCTTTCAACCCATAAGCAAGTGCGCAAGCGACTGCTCTGCGGTCTAATTTCATTTTATTCATTACAATCAAAAGAGGTGGAATTAAAATCGGAATAAACGCAATATGTACAGGAATTAAATTTTGCGAAAAACAAGCAACAACCATAATCGTAAACAAAAATACTAGTGCTCTTCCGTTTACAGCTTTTGCAATTTTTACAGCCAAGATATCTGCCAAGCCTGTGTAACTAATAGCAGAAGCCATGGCGCCCAACAAAATGTAAGAAAGTGCTGTTTCTGGATTGCTTCCCATCCCTTTTATTAACGTCGTCATTGTGCCTTCGAGCCCAAGACCACCAGCAACCCCTGCGGTGACCGAGGCAATCAATAAGGCTAAAAATACGTTCACCCGTATCAAACAAAGAACTGTTAGAACCAGAACCGAAATTACCACTGCATTTGTTAACATAGCATGCACCTCTTTCCAGATTACTAAGCTTGCTTAGCTTAGTTTAACTTCAATTCTCCGATCACTTTTTCCACTTCCTTTACAATGGAATGATCTTGAACGAGCCGAGCTACTTTTTCAAATTCCGTATACATCACTCGGTCATCTTTTACAACAGGGACTACACTACGAACTTTTTTGTATGCAATTTCAGTGCCTTGTCCCATTTGATATCCTCGTTCACGAGAATTTAAGTCCAATCCTTGAGCGGCTGCAAATAATTCAATGGCAATCACTCGGCTCAAATTAAAGAGCATCTCTTTCGCTTTTCGTGCAGCGATGGTCCCCATACTCACATGATCCTCTTGATTGCCCGAGGATGGGATTGAATCTACGCTAGCAGGATGAGCCAATACTTTATTTTCAGAAACTAACGCTGCCGCCGCATATTGGGCAATCATGAAGCCTGAATGAAGTCCACCTTTCTCGGTCAAAAATGCGGGCAATCCATTACTTAAAGCCGGATTGACCAATCGTTCGATTCGTCTTTCGCTTATATTCGCTAACTCTGCAATCGCAATGCCTAGAAAATCAAAAGCAAGGGCTACTGGTTGACCATGGAAATTCCCGCCGGATACGGCCATCTCTTTATCCACCAGAATAATCGGGTTGTCCGTAACCGCATTCACTTCAATTGCGACTTTATCCAATACAAATTGAATTGCATCTTTACTTGCTCCATGAATCTGGGGGAGGCAACGCAGTGCATAGGCATCTTGGACTCGTAGCTCGCCTTGATGACTGGTTCGTTCACTTCCAGCTAAGATTCGGAGCAAATTTTCTGCTGTACAAATTTGGCCTGCATGGGGGCGAATTTCATGCAACTCAGGCATGAAAGCGTCCGTAATCCCATTTAGTGCTTCAATCGTCATTGAGGCCGAAATATCACAAAGCTTTGCAAATTGCATCGCATCGTAAGCTGTCAGTAGTCCGACTGCGGTCATGACCTGAGTCCCATTTATCAAAGCCAACCCTTCTTTTGAAGTCAAACGTACTGGAGTGATTCCGGCTTCCTTCATTGCCTCGGCTCCACCCATCAATTTTCCTTGATAATAGGCTTCGCCTTCGCCAATCAAAGGCAAGACCATGTGAGACAAAGGGGCTAAGTCACCACTAGCTCCAAGAGAGCCTTTCTCTGGAATGGCTGGATAAACTCCTTTATTTAGCATCTCTACCAACCCATTAATGGTTTCCAGCCGAATTCCTGAAAACCCTTTAGCAAGTGCGTTAACCCGAAGTACCATGATGGCTCGCACAACCTCTTCTGGGAAGTGATTACCAACTCCACAAGAATGGCTAATAATCAGATTTCGTTGCAAATCCTCGGCTTGCTCTTTTGAGATCGAAACTTTACTGAATTCACCAAAACCAGTGGTGATTCCATAAACTACTTTTCCCTGATCAACCAACTTATCAACGAAATCACGGGCTCTTTGTATTTTTTTTATTGCATCTTCGGAAATTTTCACCTGATATCCATGGCGAGCCACATTGACAATATCTTCTATGGTTGTTGTTTCTCCATTAATTATTACCCACTTCATACCAGCACCTCTTTCGACGAATTTTCTAAATATTCAAATTATATTTAGTTAAATCATATCAAAGAAAAAAAGTTACTGCAAGAACCTACGGTAGCAATTCACCACTTTATCGAAACAAAAATATTGCCACCGGAGCAGTAATTAGGATCGTTAAGACAACTCGTTGGAACCATACAACAACCATATCTCGAACCGAAATTGGGATTTTGGTGGACATAACACATGGGATCGATGCAGAGAAAAACAAAATACCCGAAATGCTGGTGACAGCAATCACAAAACGAGTGATCAAGTCGGAATCTTTCACCAATATGGCTGGCAAAAACATCTCGGCAATACCAAGAGCCGCAGCTTTTCCCACTAAAACTGGATCCGAGAAAAATAAAACTGTAACAGGATAAAACAAATAGCCTAAGATATCAAAAATCGGAGTATATTTTGATAAAATCAATCCTAAAAGTCCTACCGACATAATCGAAGGTAGAATGCTCATGGTCATAAGGAAACCAGATACGAAATTTGTCACCAAATTTTTCAAAATGGATACAGGTTGGTTGGATGCCTCCAGCCCTTCCTCAAGAGCCGCCACGAAGAGACCATCTGTTACGATCTTCTCTTCATAAGGTTCGACCCCTTCCATGTATTCATCTGAGATATGCTTTAAGGGCCAGAGCCTCACAGTAATTGCGGTTACAATAAAGCAAATCGCCATGGTTGCCCAGAAAAAGAGATTCCACATATCCATTAAATTTAATGTTTTCGCCACTACGACGCAAAAGGTGGCCGACACAGTGGAGAAACCAGTGGCAATAATCGCTGCCTCTTTTGCGGTATAGCGGCCCGTACAATATTGCTTGTCTGTAATCAAAAGGCCGATAGAGTAACTTCCTACAAAGGAAGCTACCGCATCAATAGCCGACATTCCAGGGGTTCGGTAAACGGGACGCATAAAAGGTCGGGCAAAAACTCCGATAAATTCCATCAGTCCATAGCTAGTGAGGAAAATGATCAAGGCTCCCCCAATGGGAATCACGAAGGCCAAACTACCTACCAATTTTTCAAATAAAAATGGCATCATATCTGGCGTATAAAGGTAAGCAGGGCCAATCTTAAAGACATACATAATACCTAAAATTGCACCGATTACTTTAAAAATACTAAATAACATAGTTGTTTTGTCTTGATTCCAGGTCTTTTTCACAAAAGGATACCCAGCTCCACCAAGCATCATCAAGAGACAAAGATAGGCAACGCCGGTTGGGCCCATCCAAGCTTTAATAACAGTAGCAGCATGATCAATAAAAATCGAATTTACTTTGTTATAGTCAAAAGGCACAAAGAAGATGATTAGGCCAATCAAATTAAGCACAACAAAGCGTAACATTCCTGATTGAGTCCGTTTTTTTTCCATACACAATCCTCCATCTTTCGTTTGAAGACTTGACTATTTTATAGTCATTTTTTGTGTGACGGGGTAACAACCTACTCTTTATAAACTCCCTAAAATGTCTTGATAAATATCATCCGCCATGGGTAGAGCTTTTTCCAAAATTTCATTCCCTTTGCCTTGGTATTCATTGACAAAATCTTGATCTTTTATGCCTCCCAAATTGATGAGTACATTAAGCCAGGCCCCTTGTACTGCGGCTTTCAAAGTCAGACTCGCAACGCCCAGATCGCTGGCAGCATTGGTGTTGGATTTTCCGACCGCTTTTTTCGTAAGTTCTAAAGCTTCCAAGGCAAACCCCATCATACGAAAAGGAACGATTGTGGCTTCTTGCAAAGCCAATTGCATGGCTACCTTACGAAGCTCTTTCTCTTGGTCCGTTTCTTTCGGCATTGAAAAGACCCTAGTCACTCCATTGAATGCTTCCGTATCCCGATCAATTGAAAGAAGAAGTTCTCTTTGTAGTTTTTCTGCTTTTTGCATGATTTCCAGCATCAATTGATCCTGGTCTCGATACTTTTCCTTACCCAAGGTAAGTGCAGCCACCATACGAGTCAGCGAAATCCCCACAGCTCCTGCCAATGCAGAAGCAGAACCACCACCGGGTGCAGGGGCATCAGAACCTAATTTATCAATAAAATCTGCAACATTAAGACCTACTAAATTCATTATAATCCTACCTTTCTCTTTGAAACCTATTTTGAAGAGAGGAAGAGGCTGACCTAGGAGGAAAGCCTCTGTTTATGGCTAAAACAATCCACTTTGATTAAAATAATCCACTGATAACTCCATTGTCATCTACATCAATTTTCTCCGAAGAAGGTACTTTCGGCAGTCCTGGCATGGTCATGATATCTCCACTGATGGCAACCACGAAACCGGCTCCCGCCGATAATCGTACTTGACGAATGGTCAGCTCAAAACCTTCAGGTGCTCCTAGAAGCTTCCCATTGTCCGAGAAGCTATATTGAGTTTTGGCTACACAGATCGGTAAATTGCCAAAGCCCATGTCTTCAATATCCTTGATGGTTTTTGTAGCATCTGCCGAAAAGGAAACATTTTTTGCACCATACACTTTTTGAGCAATTGCGGTAATTTTTTCTTTAATCGGCAGATTGTCATCATAGACAAATTTAAAATGATTTGGCTTTTCTGCTAAAGCCATCACTTTAGTTGCTAAATCTTGACCTCCTAAGCCACCTTTTGTAAATACTTCGGAGAGAGAAACTTCAACACCCAATTTTTGGCACATCTCTTCAACCAGTCTAAGCTCGGCTTCTGTATCACTTGGGAAGCGATTAATCGCTACCACTGCCGGTAAACCGTAGACTTGAGTTACATTTTTGATGTGCTTTTCCAAGTTCACTGCCCCTTTGGCCAACACTTCTAAATTTTCTGTACCCAAATCTTCTTTTGCCGAACCACCATGATGTTTCAGCGCTCTGACGGTAGCTACGATAACCACTGCGGAGGGACGGATCCCGCTTTTTCGGCATTTAATATCAATGAATTTCTCAGCTCCCAAATCGGCTCCAAAGCCCGCTTCGGTAATGACATAGTCAGCGAATTTCATTCCTAGTTTTGTAGCCACCACCGAATTGCAACCATGAGCAATATTTGCAAAAGGTCCCCCATGGATAAAGGCCGGAGTCCCTTCTAAGGTTTGAACCATATTGGGATCAAAAGCATCTTTGAGCAGGGCTGTCATCGCACCTTGGGCATTGAGTTGACCACAAGTGATCGGTTCATTGTCTCGAGTATAGGCTACTACCATTTGGGCTAATTTTTCTTTCATGTCCGTCAAGCCAGAAGCTAAGCAGAACACAGCCATCACTTCGGAAGCCACTGTGATATCAAAGCCATCTTCTCGAGGAACTCCGTTCACCCGTGAACCAATCCCATTCACCATGGCTCGTAGCTGGCGATCATTCATATCAATGGCCCGTTTCCAAGCAATTCGGCGAACATCAATTCCTAAGGCGTTGCCTTGAAAAATATGATTATCAATCATCGCAGCCAGTAAATTATTTGCTGCACCGATGGCATGAAGGTCCCCAGTAAAATGAAGATTAATATCTTCCATCGGCACTACTTGAGCATAGCCGCCCCCAGCAGCTCCACCTTTGACACCAAATACCGGTCCTAAAGATGGCTCCCGTAGGCAGATCAAGGCTTTCTTACCAAGAGATTTCAGAGCATCCCCAAGACCCACGGTGGTGGTGGTTTTTCCTTCTCCTGCTGGAGTTGGGCTGATTGCAGTCACCAAAATCACTTTTGCATCCGGAGTGGCTTCCATTTTTTTTAGTAATCGATGATCCACTTTGGCTTTGTATTTCCCGTAAAGTGCCAGATCGTCCTCGGAGATACCAACCGATTTCGCCACTTCAGCGATTGGTCTCATATGTGCTTCTTGGGCAATTTGAATATCAGTTTTCATCATTTCTCCACTCCTACTCAATTAGATTAAAATTCCTTTTTTAATCACTTTCTTCACTTGATTATTGCCATACCGATAGAATAAAAAATTCAAATCTGGTGCGTCCCAAATCACCATATCAGCTTGCTTTCCTACTTCGATCGTTCCAACTAAGTCGCCACGACGAATCGCACAAGCCCCATTGAGAGTCACTGCGGTTAATGCTTCTTTGGGAGATAAGCGGTATTTAAGGCAAGCTAAGGTCATTGGGATCTGCATATTTAAGTTGGGACTAGAGCCTGGATTGAAGTCAGTCGCTACCGCAACCGCCATATGGGTATCCAGCATCTTCCGAGCCCGAGCAAAAGATTTATCTAAGTACAGAGATGTAGCTGGCAGCAGTACCCCGATGGTACCAGACTTGGCCATGGCCTCGATCCCTGCATCGGAAGCTTCGATCAAGTGTTCTGCTGAAAGAGCATCAAGCTCACCGGCTAATTCGCCACCGCCAATAGGGTCAATCTCATCGCCGTGAAGCTTGATACCAAAACCATATTTTTTTGCACAATTCAAGATTTGACGAGTTTCTTCAACATCGAAAACTGCAGTCTCACAGAAAATATCACAAAATTCCGCTAAATTTTCTTTTGCAACTGTCGGAATCATTTCTTCACAAACGAGCTTCACATAGCCAGCTCGATCACTTTTATATTCTTCTGGAACCGCATGGGCTCCCATAAAAGTTGAAACCAGATCAATCGGGTGAGCCCCTTGCAAAGTCCGAACCACTCGCAATTGCTTAAGTTCTTCGGCTGTAGAAAGACCATAACCACTCTTTGCTTCCACTGTCGTGGTCCCATGAGCAATCATTTGATCGAGTAACTTTCTGGTTTTCTCGACTAGCTCCTCTTCGGTTGCTGCCCGAGTGCTACGAACTGTCGAAAGAATGCCTCCGCCACCTTTAAGGATTTCCAAATAGGTAGCTCCAGCGAGCTTTTGAGGCAGTTCATGTTGACGCCAACCACCAAATACTAAATGGGTATGGGCATCTACTAGCCCGGGAGTGACGAGACACCCCTCGGCATCAAAAACTTCTTTCGTAGCAGGAGCTTCCTCTTCTGGGCCGACATAGCTAATTTTCCCATTAGTAATCCCAATACATACTTGGTGTGATATTTGGACCTCTCCTTGAGCCTTTCCTTTTTTGGGAGTAGTTCCTTGAGCAGTGGCTAATTCGCCAATATTTTTAACCAATAAATCTAACAAATCTTTCACCTCCTCTTGCGTAATCCTTATCCGAGGATGTGGTTTTCAAGTACTTGTTTTTTATAATCAAAGGCTTCAATTTGAAGATAGTATTCGGCACAATCGACTAGTGCTTTCGCTGGGGTGAGTCCAATCACTTCACTACCGATGATATGCACACCGTAACGAGCTGCTTCGACTCGAATCATTTCAAAAACTCGATAGAGTGGAGTTCCTTCGTAATTCACCATATTCATCGAAACTTGAGCCACATTCCGCTCTTCTAGCATGACGCCAATCCCTTTGCAATACTTGAATCCACCGCTTGATCCACGAATGATTTTGGCGATATTATTGGCAATCGTCACATCGGAAGTGCTTAAGTTCACATTAAAAGCTACCAAAGGCATCCGAGCTCCTACCGCCACGACTCCAGCAGTAGGATGGGGTTTTCGATCTCCATAATCAGGAGCCCATTCTGGTTGTTGAAGTTTTTCTACCATTCCTTCAAATTGACCTTTTCGAACGGTTGCCAAATTGACTCGACCCGGGCTGGATGCAGAATCTTCATAAAGGAAGACCGGGATCGAAAGCTCTTTATTGATTCGTTCGGCTACTTTTTTAGAAATCTCAATACACTCTTCTACTGTCACATCTTTGACTGGCACAAAAGGCACCACATCGGTAGCTCCCATCCGTGGATGTTCTCCTTTGTGCTTGGTCATATCAATTTTCTCGGAAGCCAATTTAGTCAGCTGAAAGGCAACTTCTGCAATCCCATCCGGATCCCCAACCAGTGTAAATACACTGCGATTGTGTGAAGTATCCGACGAATGATCAAGGAGAGATACCCCCGGTACGGATGTAGCAACTGCTACCAGTGCATTGATAATCTCTTGGTTTTGGCCTTCACTAAAGTTTGGAATACATTGAACCAATTTCGCCATTTTCTTTTCCTCCAAATTCTTTTCTATACTCTTTAATCAGGTATTTTCTATAATTTCATTTTCTCAGCAACTATTTTTTTGACTAAATCTTCAGCTGGAATATAAGGCAAAGTAATATGTCCTCGACCCGGATAGTTTTTATTGTACTCCACACTAGTGGAGATCGAATTTTCATTGCGAGCCCAGCTTCGGCGAGCTACCCCACCCATTACATCCCACATCATTGCTGATGCAATCACTGTGGCGGCACGTTCACTACCATCGAGTACCATGCCGAAGCCACCATTGATTGCTTTTCCGATCCCCACACCGCCCCCATTGTGAAGAGCCACAAGGCTCATTCCACGTGCACAGTTGCCAGCAAAGCATTGAGTGGCCATATCAGCCATCACATTGCTACCATCTTTTATGTTGGAAGTCTCACGGAAAGGCGAATCTGTACCCGATACATCATGATGATCTCGGCCCAACATCACTGGACCAATTTCACCATTTTTAATCATTTCGTTGAATTTCAGCGCAATCTTAGTTCGCCCTTCTGCATCTTGGTAGAGAATGCGAGCCTGAGTACCTACGACCATTTTATTTTTCTCTGCATCTCGAATCCATACATAATTGTCATAGTCTTGACCTCGACGATTGGGATCGATACAGTCCATTGCGGCTTGGTCTGTTTTACGAAGATCTTCTGGGTCTCCGGAGAGACAAACCCAACGGAAAGGCCCATACCCATAATCAAACAGCTCTGGTCCAAGAATATCTTCTACATAAGATGGGAAAATAAATCCGTCTTTCTCATCAATACCGTTTTTGGAAACTTCTTTTACCCCTGCATCATAGACTGCTTTGAGAAAAGAGTTGCCATAATCAAAAAAGTAAGTGCCTCTCTCTGTGAGAGCCTTGATGGCGTCAAAGTGCTTTCGCAAGCTTTCGTCGGCTGCGATGGCAAATTGTTCTCGGCTGGTTGCGAGCATTTCAGTCCGCTCTTCAAAAGTCAGGCCTTGAGGACAATAGCCTCCATCATACACATTGTGGCAAGAAGTTTGATCTGATAGAAGGTCAATATGAATCTTGTGGTTCACTGCGTATTCCAGCAAATCAACAATATTGCCATGATATGCAATCGAAATGGTCTCTTTTTTATCCATATATTCTTTGGCAATACGGAATACTTCCTCCAAGTCATCACTTACTTTGCTTACCCAGCCTTGACTATGACGAGTATTTACTCGAGAAGCGTCTACTTCAGCCACAATTCCAACTCCGTTGGCAATTTCAATGGCCTTCGGCTGAGCTCCACTCATACCACCTAACCCACTGGTGATAAAAAGACGACCTCGTAAATCCTCATCTTGGCGAAGTCCTAATTTGAGTCGCCCTGCATTGAGGATCGTATTGAAAGTACCATGAACAATTCCTTGAGGCCCGATATACATCCAGCCCCCAGCAGTCATTTGCCCATAATTGGCAACTCCCATTTGCTCGGCGATTTCCCAGTCTTCTAAGTTGTCAAACATCCCAATCATCAAAGCATTGGTGATGATCACTCGTGGTGCATCTGGTTTGGAAGGAAATAAGCCCAGAGGATGACCCGACTCAATGACCAAAGTCTGATCTTGAGTCATCACTTCTAAATATTTTTTCACTAGTAAATATTGGAGCCAATTCTGAAAAACATTGCCGGTCTCTCCGTAAGTCACCAACTCATAAGGGTAAAGGGCAGTCTCAAAATCTAGATTGTTGTCAATCATGACTTGGAAAGCCTTCCCTTCCACACAAGCCCCTTTATACTCATCAATTGGTTTACCATATAGTCGCCCTGCTGGACGATAACGATAGGCATAAACTCGGCCGTAAGTCACTAATTCTTCCATAAATTCCGGTGCCAGCACTTGGTGAAGTTCCTCTGGGACATAGCGAAGTGCATTTTTCAATGCGATCTCTGCTTGAGACTGGGTCAAACGAAATCCCCGATTAGGAGCTCGCCGAATCCCCTCTTGAAATGGAAGGTACTCAGGCAACCCATTGTCCAATTTGATTTTCATTGCCTCAGCTATTTTTTGATTTTCAATCATCCTTATCATATCCTTTTCATTATGATCCTAGGCAAGAAACTGACCAGTTATCGAAAAGTAAATACCCTCCTTTCTTCGTAAAATCGTACTCATTGATTTGTAACAATTTATTGCATATAAAAAGTACACTATACC
>JAGOHU010000168.1 GCA_017995975.1 Negativicutes bacterium | reverse complement strand
ATATTAGCCATTCTTCAGTAGAGCGAGTGATTCTACCGGATAGCAGTATCACTGTAGATTATATGCTTCATCTGACCACTGGATTAGTGGACAAACTTCTAGTCTACCCAGACCGAATGATGAAAAATATTGAGTTGACTGGGGGACTTTTCTTTAGTCAACGAATTCTTGTGAGCTTGGTGGCCAAAGGAGCAATTCGTGAAGAAGCTTACCGATGGGTACAACGAAATGCAATGGCTTGTTGGCAAGAAGGAAAAGACTTCAAAGCGGGCTGTCAAAATGATCAGGACATTCAAAAATTCATGACTTCGGACGAAGTGGCTGAATGCTTTGACTTAGATTATTTATTTCGCCATGTGGATGTGATTTATAGTCGTTTTGGTTTATAAGAGTTAAGAGAAAGAAGGAATTATTATGTCTACAGTAGTAATTATGGGTTCTCAGTGGGGTGACGAAGGCAAAGGAAAGATCGTTGATTATTTAGCCGAAGTAGCAGATGGAGTGGTTCGCTACCAAGGGGGAAGCAATGCAGGCCATACAGTAGTCGTAAATGGAATTTCCTACAAGCTTCAGCTACTTCCATCAGGAATTTTATATAAAGATAAACTTTGTATTGTCGGAAATGGCACAGCCATTGATCCAGCCCACCTGATTAAAGAAATCCAAGGAATGACGGACAAAGGCATCGATGTGGCGGCTCTGCGTATTTCTGATCGAGCTCATGTGGTATTTCCTTGGCATAAAGCCCAAGATATTTTGGAAGAGGAAGCTAAAGGGGACAACCAAATCGGCACTACAAAAAATGGAATTGGCCCTTGCTACATGGACAAAAATGCCCGTATCGGTATTCGGATTTGTGATTTGATGGATCAAGAAGATTTTCCTGCTACTTTTCGCCGAATTTTTGACCAGAAATCAAAGCACCTAAAGGATAGCTATGGCTACACCGAATTGAATTATGATGAAATCTTGAAAAACTATCAAGCTTATGCGGACTTCCTTCGTCCTTTCGTGACCGATACCCTAGAAGTACTCAATGATGCGATCGACCGAGGCGACAAAATTGTATTTGAAGGAGCTCAAGCGACTCTGCTGGACTTAGACCACGGGACTTATCCTTATGTGACTTCTTCTCATCCGATTGCTGGTGGTGCCTGCGTAGGAGCCGGAGTTGGTCCAAGCAAGATCAATAAAGTCGTTGGGGTAGTGAAAGCTTATGCGACTCGAGTTGGAGCAGGCCCATTCCCAACAGAACAAGATAATGAAATTGGCGAATTTCTTCGTGCAGAAGGTCAAGAATTTGGTACAGTGACAGGACGTCCTCGTCGTTGTGGCTGGCTTGATGCGATGGTAGTTCGTTATGCAGGGCGAGTCAGTGGTATGGATTACATGGCAATCACCCGTTTGGATATCTTGGACAAACTTCCAATGATAAAAATGTGCGTAGGCTACACAATGGATGGTCAGCCTTACAAAGGAATGCCTGCCTCTTTGAAAGGACTTGGCAAAGTAGTGCCAGTTTACGAAGAATTTGAAGGCTGGCTGACTTCTACTTGCGAAGCTCGGTCCTATGAAGAACTTCCAGCCCAAGCCCGTACTTACTTAGAAAGACTCGCTGAAGTTACTGGAATTCCAGTTGGAATCGTATCAGTAGGGCCTGGAAGAGAGCAAACCATGATCTTGGTTGATCTATGGAAATAAAATAGCAGAAAAAAACTTTTCAAATTTTAAGCACGATTTGCTACCCAACGAAATTACTGTTGTGTATTGGAATGGGAAGTTGCTAGAGGATATTGATGTGGCTTCTTTTGAGGTCTTGAAAGACCCAAAGGCAAAAGGTAAGAACCATCAATATGGGTGGAGTGAAATAACAGAATAGAGTGATTTAGAAAGTGGCTTCAGATTTTGAAGTCACTTTTTTTATGATCCACTTTTCTCGTTAATCTAGTGATAGTTCTTTAAATCTAGTATAATGATAGAAATGACAGAGTAGGAATGGAGCTTTTTTATGTATAGAATGTTGATCTTTGCAATTTTTTTCTGTTTTCTTGCCAATCCTCTTTCAGAGGCGTTAAGTATTTATATTCCCCAATACGAAAAGAAAGAAGATGGGATATATTTTGGAAATGCAAAAATATCTATGATCGATGCAGACTCTTTTGAAATTATTGGTTTTCAATATGCGAAGGATAAAAAACAAATCTATTATGGGGGAGTTGCGGCTCCAGAAATTGATCGGGAGACTTTTGTCATTTTACCTCAAACGGACAATGCAACGAATCTAGGCTATGCCCAGGATAAAAACTATATTTATATCTATGGCGAAAAGAACATTGAGATTGATGTAAAAAGCTTTGAAATCATTTCGATTCATCGAGAGGATCCTTGGGGAAGTCATTTAAATATCTACTCGAAAGATAAAAATGGTATCTTCTTAAACGGAAATCGAATTGCCGGAGTGGATGAAAATACATTTCACATAGTAGCAGAAACAGAGCCAACAGGAGTTAACGCAAAAGATCAGTATCGGGTTTATTACAAAGGGAGAGCCCGAGTTGGCTCGGATCCAGGGAGTTTTCGGGTTATTAATTTTCTTTATTCAAAAGATAAAAGCCAAGTGTATTGTGGTGAGGTTGCACTAAAAGATGCAGAGCCTAAAAGCTTTCAAATCTTGAAGGAAGCACCTTATTCAAGAGATAAACAGAATCTTTATTATGGTAGTACCAAAGTAGAAGGAATTGATGTGGACAGTTTTCGGATTTTAGATCAGTTTAATGATACTTGTCGAGATAGAGATCATCTTTTTTACCAAGGGGTGATGATACCTGAAATTGATGTGGCTACCTATAAGGAGTACAGCTACGATTGGGGAAAAGATAAAAATCATGTCTATTATTATAAAAAAATAGTTGAAGGAGCCGATGACAAAAGTTTTAAGCAATTGGAAGATGCCTGTTTTGTAGATAAAAACGATGTTTATCGGGCCGGTAATCGGATCGAAGGAGTAGACCGTCAATCCGTTCGACAATTGGCAAAATTCTATATTGCTGATCGAAATCAGGTGTGGTATGGTGACCGACTTCTCACAGGAGCCAATCCCGAAACGATTGTACTTTTAAATGGTGGTACGATTCATGCAAAAGATGATGAAAATGCCTATTGCTTTGGAATGAAAATTGAAGGAGCCGATGGGGCTACTTTTGAGGTTGTAGATCATTATTATTCAAAAGATAAAAATGCAGCTTATTTTAGAGAAAAGCGATTAATTGGCTCTGATCCGAAAAGCTTTACAAGACTTCATGGAGAATACTCGAAAGATAAGGATCATGTTTATTATGAAGAAAAGCGGATCGAAGGAGCCGATCCAGAGACTTTTTTTGAAACCAGTTATAAATATGGAAAAGATAAAAAATATCAATATTTTGAAGGAAAAAGAATAGATGAATAAACGGAGAAGAGCTTTGAATTTATTCGAAAGCTTTTTTCTATGTTATAATGAAAATACTATCAAATTTTGAGATTTGTTCTGAAAATAAAGGAGGCTGGCACATCATGGCAGGAGGAATGACATCGTTTTATTATTCCATTGCAGTAGACATTGCTCGCAGAATTGGCGAAGAAGAACTTTCTATCGGAGCGAAGATTTCGGGTCGTACTGTGCTGGCAAGTCAATATCAAGTGTCCCCAGAAACAATTCGCAAAGCCATTGCTTTACTACGTGAGGCTGGAGCAGTTGAGGTTTCTAGAGGAAAAGAAATTGAAGTGGTTTCCAAAGAGAAAGCTAAGCTTTTTCTTGCCGAATGGGATGCATCAAAGCCAGTCCAGTCTTTTTGGGAAGATTTTGATGCGCTGGTAGCTGAGAAGAAACGGATTGATCAGAAATTTTATCAAATGGTGGAAGAGATTGCC
>JAGOHU010000167.1 GCA_017995975.1 Negativicutes bacterium | reverse complement strand
GTACCATACGAGCCTCTTCGGGGGCTACCTTGCGTTCTAGCAGGTTGTTGTAGAGGTCCAGGGAACGTTGGAAGTTGTCTTCCAGCTCTTTCACTACTGCATCATTATCCGGATGGGCCACTCCGCTACCTTGCTTGATGCTACCATCAGGCCGTTGGTGCACAATTTCTGGTAACCAGTAAGCTGGCTCAGTGGAGATATAACGGCGGGATTCTTCGTTCCAGCTTAGGCCGACTTGGTGCTTTACCAATTGGCGAGCTAAAAAGAGAGGGGCTGCCACTCGAATTTGTAAATAACAATGAGCAAAAGGGCTCCAATGGGTCTGAGCTTTTGCTAGTAATTCATAATTTTCTCGATCGCTTGCATAAAGACCGGTTGCTAGAAATTCGAGCAAGCCTTTGTCTTTTTCATCAAAGCTTTCTTTCCACTTGGCAAAGGAGACTCGTGCCACATTTGCAACCCGTAGGTCGTCTCCCATATGATCTAAATATTCTACTTGAATTCTTTCTTTTATCATGTTCAAGCCTCCTTCGATTTTCTTCTCCTATTTTATCATAAAATCGTCTTCTCTAGGCAGAGAAAATCAGAATCTCTATTTTCAGATTTGTTCCTTTTTTGGCCTGAATTCGACAAAGCCAGTCAGTTCATGTATTCCACAATAACAATACAGCCTGATTGGCTTGCCTAAAAACAGATTACTTTTATAGAATCTAAAAGGGAACTTTATCCGCTTAAACTTAAAATGATGATAGACCTTTTTATTTTGTTTCACTTTTAGGGCTCAGTACAATCTATTCATTGTCGGACAAGATAACATAAAAAAAGCCTTCCCAAACGGGAAGGCTATGATTGCATGGCTCCTCGAGTAGGACTCGAACCTACAACAACTCGGTTAACAGCCGAGTGCTCTACCATTGAGCTATCAAGGAATAATAACTACTTGATTATATTAGCATGAGAGCTCGTTTCTGTCAATATGGTTTCTGCTATTTTCCAGATATTTTTCTTAAAACTAGCTCGCTCTGTTTAGTCTTTCTTTTTAAAACTCGAAATCACAGGACTTCATATTGGCATAGTAGCGGAAGGACTGGGTATGAAAAACGAGTACGCAATAATCAAAGTTAGAACCATATTTGAAATTCTCCTTATTTGATCTGTCTTATAAAACCGAGATTTTAATTCCAAGCTCTTCTGCTAAAGGAACTGCCTGGGCTAAGGTTGATTTTTTCGTAAGAATCATCATATATTCATCGCTCTGGGTATCCCAGAGGGCGAGCCCCATAGGGTCGGGCAGCCCCTTTTTGATTAGTTCAAGCGAGTCGGGGGCCATAATTTCCCATTGTTCATCGATCGAGTCGTATATGGAAATATCTAGACCGTAGTGCTCAAAGGCCTCTTCGGAATTCACCAGAAAATCATCCATTCCAGATTTCCAGTCGTTAGAGCCAATAAATCCAAAATAGACCAGTCCATATAAAACAAGTGGTTCTATATCGATACACTCAAGACCTTCGGCAAATTCATCATAGAAATACTCGTCAATTCCTTCTTGAAAGGCATTTTGAAAAGCAATCGAATCTTCCCTTTGATAAGCCTCCAGCACAGTCAAAAGGGCTTTATCTTGTTCTGAAAGAATCATGGCTAGATCGATAAACTGTTGAATCTCTTTGGGGGAACGTTCTTTATGAACCGACTCTTGAGGTGTTTTAGCTTGTCCTTGAGGAATTGATTTTTTTAAAAAGTTTGAAATACCCATTTTCTTCTCCTTTGATGTGAAGTGTTTTTTACCAGAAAGCTCCCGGCATGAGACGCTTTAGTGATCGCACTTCATGGCCCATGCAATCCACTGGGCCGATTTCTTTGGCAATCGATTCGACTGCTGAGGTGGCGATCATAGGTATTCCCAATATCCCCGCCGCTTCATGGACTTTTCTTGCTCCTGCTTGTACGATCTCTACGGTGGTTTCATCATCCAGGTGAGTATTATTGAGTATTGCATCTACCCGTCCTAAATTGCGGATGTATTCGACAACCATTTCCACATTTTGGGTCATCGGGCGAGACATATTGATCACGCAGATGATTTGTAGGAATGGACTTTCCCAAGCTCCTTCGATGAGATTAAATATCTCGGCTCCGTGTACTCCATAGCCTACATCCATAATAATATTGCCTGGCCGAATCATGGCCCAACGCATAGCAGGCTGTAGCACATTGCCAGCTTCACCCAATCCAGTCGTGTCGCGAGTATCCCAAGCAATCATATGAATGCCTAATTGAGAAAGTTGGTCTTTCAAGGGTCTCAGTGTATAGACTGGCTCGACTGTATCCAAATCGGCCAGACTGACTGGTAAGCCTTGAGCACAAAGGTCCATGGCCCGGTTCACCGCATTTTCGCTTTTGCCACTGGCATACTCACCTACATAGGCTTCGATAATTCGAGGGGTTATATGATCAATCATTTTATTTTCACTCCTGTTCTATTAGATAAAAAATAGTTGGTAAATAATGAGAGCGCATAATCCGGGGAGACCAAAGATGCCTACCCCAAGGGCGATCCATATATTTACGGGTAAAGTAAATCCAGTCCATGGGGCCAACGAGTTTACCAACCAGAGAGCTCCCCACCCGATAATCGCATTCCAGACCAATTTTCCAGACATAGAAAATATCTTTCCAATAAAATAAAGAACTAGCAGTATCACTACTGGAATCCATATCGAACTTTCAAACACGTTTTTTATCTCTCCTTTACTTTAGGAAAATTGCTTTTCCTACTTTCTATATTAGCTTACCCGGAAGGATTTTTCCAGTTTTTCCCAAGAACCATTTGAAGCCACTTTTGCATTTTAACCAGAGCGAATCTCATTCGCAAAAAAATATCCTTCAAGCTTTAGAGAGCTTAAAGGATATTTTGATAATTTTATTCTATTTTAAATATTTTTCAGTCAGTCCGACCCAGTAGGTCGCAGTAGGGACAAGAAGCTCGTCATTGAAGTCGTAGCCTGGATTGTGGAGATAAGGACAGCCCGCATCGTCTCCAGCGCCAACAAAGAAATAAGTGCCTTTCGGATTTTTCTCAAGAAAGAAAGAGAAGTCTTCGCTTCCCATCATTGGGATTGTATCTGTATGTACTCGCTCTTTCCCAAAAAGCTCTTCAGCGACTTGGATGGCAAAGTCGAGTCCCTCTTTAGGGTTCTCTAGCACAGGACACCCATTGATAGGAACAATCTTCACAGTAGCTCCGAAGCTTTCGGCCTGGGCCTTGGCAACTTCACCAATTCGCCGTAAAAGTAACTGGCGGACTTCGTTATTGAGAGAGCGGACACTGAGCTTCATCAAAGCTTTAGCATTTACCACATTGGCTGCTTGCCCAGCTTCGATACAGCCTACAGTGATCACGGCTTGCTCAAAAGGAGACACATTGCGAGAGACGATGCTTTGGAGAGCTACTCCGATATGGCAGGCTACCAGTGTGGCGTCGATACCTTTTTCGGGCTGAGCTCCGTGGCTTCCTATACCACTAATCTCCACATGGAGAGTATCAGAAGAGGCCATGATGGCTCCTTCTTTAAAATAAAAATCTCCCAGCTTAGAACCGGGCATATTGTGCATCCCATAGATCAAGTCGCATGGAAATTTCTCAAAAAGTCCTTCTTCTACCATCACTCGCCCACCATAAAGAAGCTCTTCGGCAGGCTGAAAAATCAGGTGAACAGTCCCGTTGAAATTCTTGGTCTTTGCCAACTGCTTGGCAGTCATCAGGAGAGCCGAAGTATGTCCGTCATGACCACATCCGTGGAATCGCCCTTTTACTTGGCTACTCCAAGGCTTTCCACTCTCTTCTATGATCGGTAGTGCATCCATATCAGCTCGGAGACCAATGGTCTTTGTGCCAGTTCCCACTTTTAAAGTAGCCACTTCACCAGTCTTGGCC
>JAGOHU010000034.1 GCA_017995975.1 Negativicutes bacterium | reverse complement strand
CCGACGAATTGAGAATGAAGGAGAAAGAAGTCGCCTACGGGATATAGGGGAAAAGATTTGTCCCTCTGATATCGGTATTATTATACGGACTGTTGCTGAAGGAGCTACTGAAGAAGAGCTTCAGCGGGACTTAAATGTATTGCTTGAAATTTGGAGACAGTTACTGATTCGTTATGATCGAACTAAAGCACCATCATTGTTATATCGCGATTTGGAATTATCAGTTCGAATGGTTCGAGATTATTTTACATTAGATACTCAAGAAGTAGTGGTGGATGATAAGGCTAATTTTAAAAAAATTCATGAGCTTTTAAGTGATCAGCTGCCCGAATTAGTGGGGCGGCTTAAGTTGTATGAGGGAGATGAAGGGATATTTTCTCATTATCAACTAAAAGAGCAACTTAAAAGGCTTTATCAAAGAAAATTAGATTTACCTTCTGGCGGTTCGATTCTGATTGATCATACAGAAGCAATGACTGTGATTGATGTAAATACTGAAAAATTTGTTGGAAAAATTCATATGGCAGACACAGCAAGACAAACAAATTTGGAAGCAGTGGATGAAATTGTTCGTCAAATTCGTTTGCGTGATATTAGTGGCATGATTTTAATTGATTTTATTGATATGAGTGAAGAAGAACGAGGGCGAATTTTTCAAGTCATGAAAGAAAAAGTGAAGCAAGACCGCAATCGGGTTCATTTGGCTGGCTTTACAAATTTGGGCTTAATGGAGATGACACGAAAAAAAGTCAGGAAAGATTTGAACAGTCGACTACAAGATTCTTGCTTTTATTGTCTTGGTCGGGGCACCCTTTTTACTCCTGAATCAGTTGCTATTTCTGCGGTACGGCAATTACGTCGCAAGAAGAATCAATTAGGCAAAGATCGTTCCATACTGATTCAAGTTCATCCTCAAGTAGCTACATTTTTTAAAGAATCTGGTTGGATCGAAAGATTGGAAAAAGAACTCGCTTTTTCACTAAAAATTGAAGCAAACCAGTCTCTCCGTCCAGATATATATACCTTATTGTCGGATTCATAGAGAAAGTAGTTGAAATTTCTTAAAGAGTCTGATATAATTTTGTTTCGTAGGCTCATGTCTACTGTGGCCCAAACCGCTCAGAACCGGTCTTAATTTATCTAGTGATGAAACCGCATTTTGGCGAGTACAAAAATAGTAAGGGAGGTGCAATTGATGCACGCAATTATTGAAACAGGTGGAAAACAGTACCGAGTTCAAGCTAATGATATTTTAATGGTAGAAAAAATTGAAGTTGAAGCTGGAACCGTTATTACTATTGATAAAGTAATAGCTATCGTAACTGAAGGAACTGTAAAAACTGGTTCTTCTCTTGAAGGTACTAGTGTAAAAGCAAAAGTTTTGGCTCATGGTAAAGGTAAGAAAATTCGCGTATTTAAATATAAATCGAAGTCGAATTATCGCCGTCGCCAAGGTCATCGTCAACCATTTACTCGCATTATGATCGAATCTATCGAAGGGTAGTTTATGATTAAGGTAAAAGTTGAAGAATACCAAAGTAAGATTGTGGCATTTCGTATTTCTGGTCATGCAAATACAGCGGAGTATGGTGAAGATTTAGTTTGTGCGGCAGTTTCAGGAATTGTACAGGCAGCTTTATATGGTTTGCTAGAGTATTTGACAATGGAAATGAAGTGTACAAATCAAGAGGGGTTGGTAGAAGTAGAACTTCTGGCCGAACCGACTTTGGAAACCGAAGCAATTTTAAGATCAATGCTACTTGGGCTCAAAGGAATTGAACTGGAGTGTCCGAAAGCATTGAAGATTGATAAAATAAAAAATATACGGAGGTGAAGAATATGTTCCGTTTTAATCTACAGCTGTTTGCATCGAAAAAAGGGGTAGGAAGTACAAAAAATGGTCGTGATAGTGCTTCTAAACGTCTTGGTGTAAAACGTCATGCTGGTCAAGAAGTAACCGCAGGAAGCATTTTGGTGCGTCAACGTGGAACTCATTTTCATCCTGGTCATAATGTAGGACTTGGAAAAGATGATACTTTATTTGCCAAAGTTGCTGGAAAAGTAGCTTTTGAGCGTAAAGGTCGTTATTTGCGTCAAATCAGCGTATACCCAATAGCTGAATAAGAACTAATAATTAGAGCGGTTTGCCCAAAAGGTGCAAACCGCTTTTCCATTTAAAACAGGGTTTTATAAAGAAAAGGCGAATTTGATCTATATGATTCTGGTTTTAGGAGTGGTTCTGATGAAAATAGATTTATTGATCAGTGGGAGTCAGGTTTTTAATGTATATAGAAAATCTTTTGAAAAAGTCAATGTGGCGATTTTAGGTTCAAAGTTTTTCTATGTAGGTGATGATATTACTGGGTTAGAGCCGAAAGAAACTATTGATGGAACTTGTAAATGGTTGATCCCGGGTCTGGTGGATATTCATTTACACATTGAAAGTACTATGCTTACACCAAAAGAATTTTCAAAAGGGATTATAAAATATGGTACAACCACTGCGGTAACAGATCCACATGAGATCGCAAATGTCTTTGGCCTTGAAGGAGTTGAGGCAATGATTGGATTGCCCGATGGTCCAGCAGATATTTTTTATGGAGTCCCAAGCTCAGTGCCTTCGACTCCTTTTGAAACCACTGGTGGTATCTTTGAGGTGGCTGAGGTAAGAAGTTTGGCGAAAAATCCAAAAGTATTATGTCTTGGAGAAGTGATGAATTTCCATGATCTAGCTTCGGAGGAAGAAACTAAGACAAAAAAGTTAATCCAAGTGATGCACGAAAACAATCCACGACCCATTATTGAAGGTCATTGCCCTCGATTGAGTGGGCCGGATTTACAAAAATTTCTATATGCTGGTGTGGATGGAGACCATACCCAGCAAACAATAGAAAGCTTGCGAGAAAAAATAGGGCTCGGGATGTTTGTTGAGCTACAGGAAAAATCTTTGACGACCGAATTGTTGCAAGCTATTGTAGATGAGAGAATGACAGAGCATTGTTGTTTAGTAACCGATGATACAATGGTTGATGCTCTTTATTTCGATGGTCATTTAAGCCGAATTTATCGAAAAGCAGTTGCCTTAGGGTTACCCATTGAAGAAGCAATTTATCTTTGTACCTATACTCCAGCAAGAAGGATGGGATTGACCGATAGAGGTAGTATTGCTCCTGGGAGGTTAGCCGATTTTGTTCTTGTGACTGATCTGGCTACTTTTGAAATTGATTCGGTTTATAAAAAGGGTCAAGTAGTCCAAGCCGAAACTGAAGATATTCAAATAGCGAGAATATTTCCGGCCCATTTTTATGAAAGTGTAAATCTGGGTAAGCTTTTTGAAAAAGATTTGGAAATTTTATCCGATCGTGACAAAGTCGAATGTCGTGTCATGCAGATGAATAACCAAAGCACTTTTACGGATATGGAAAGTGTTACCTTACCAGTACAAGAGGGAAAAGTATCCTGGGAAGGTCATGGTGTAGCTCTTGTAGCAGTATTTGATCGATATACTGGGAAAAATAAGGCTTTTGGATTTGCCAGAGGTGCTTGTTTGAAAGAAGGAGCTGTGGCTACGACTTATGCTCATGATCATCATAATTTGATGGTATTAGGTCATTCAACAAAGGATATGCTTTTAGCGGCAAATCGAGTGATCGAAATCCAAGGGGGAATGGTGGCGGTTGCAAATGAAAAAAGAATCGCAGAAATTCCTCTACCGGTTGCTGGTATTTTGAGTGATCTGCCTCTTGCAGAGGTTGCGAATCAAATGAAAGAGTTTAAAAAGGCTTTGGAGGATTTAGGATGGGAGCATCATAATCCAATCATGTCTTTAGGAACTTTGTCTTTGCCAGTGAGTCCGGCTTTGAAGATTAGTGATCAAGGATTGATTGATGTTCGAGAAGGGAAAATCATCTCGCTTTTTGTCTGATTTTTCTCTAAAATTCACTTATTAGTCACAAAATTGTGATGTAGATAGATTATATTAGTAGTATTATATTTTTGTTAAATAACGAATGGGTAATTGTATGTAAGAAGGAATGTGAAAGAATGTTTATAGATAGAGCGAAGATTATGATCAAAGCTGGTAATGGTGGTAATGGGATGTCTAGTTTTCGCCGTGAAAAATATGTACCCCAAGGCGGACCAGCTGGTGGAGATGGTGGGCGTGGAGGCCATGTTATTTTTCGAGCGGATGAAAATATAAATACTTTGATTGATTTTCGGCAAAAGCGAAAATTTGTTGCTCAAAATGGAGTGAATGGCCAGTCTAATAACAAGCACGGGGCTTGTGCAGATGATCTTTTTGTAAAAGTCCCTATGGGCACTTTGATAAAAAATGAAGAAACTGGCGAATTATTGGCAGATTTAAAAGAAAAAGGGCAAGAAGCGATTATTGCATTGGCTGGTCGCGGTGGACGTGGTAATGCTCGTTTTTCAAATTCGGTGAATCGAGCTCCTACTTTTGCAGAAAAAGGTGAGCCTGGTGAAGAATTTTCGCTACAGTTAGAGTTGAAATTATTGGCTGATGTGGGCTTGCTTGGTTATCCGAGTGTTGGTAAGTCTAGTCTTTTAGCTCGTGTAAGTGCGGCGAAACCGGAGATTGCTTCTTATCCATTTACCACATTGTCACCGGTTCTGGGTGTTGTATCTCTTGGGGATGAGAGAAGCTTTGTCTTAGCAGATATTCCTGGGCTTATTGAAGGAGCTCATGAAGGAAAAGGGCTAGGTCATGAATTTTTACGCCATGTTGAAAGAACAAGAGTATTGATACATGTGGTAGATTTGGCTGGGGTAGATGGACGAGATCCCCATGATGACTACGAAAAAATTAATGCCGAGTTACGTCTTTATAATGAAAAAATAGCTGGTCGCCCTCAGATCGTCGCTGCAAATAAAATGGACTTGCCAGAAGCTCAAGAGCGGTTGGAAGAATTTAAAGAGTTTATTCATAGCAAAAATCAGGAAGTATTCCCGATTTCGACAGTAACAGGTGAAGGAATTCGAGAAATTTTAGAAAAAGCTTATGAGTTACTTCAAGTACCAGTTGAGCAAGAAGAAGTGGAAGACTTTAAACTATATGAGGCTCAAACACCAGACGAAGACTTTACAATTGGCCGAGAAGATGATGGTTCTTATCGTGTGAAAGGCAAAGCTCTCGAAAAATTAGTATCAATGACTTATTTTGAGAATGATGAATCCCTAAGAAGATTCCAACGAATTCTGCGTAGAGTTGGTGTTGATACAGCATTGAGAGCAAGAGGTATTTCGGAAGGAAATATAGTTCGAATTGGAAATATGGAATTTGAATTTTCGGAATAAATAGGAGTGAAAAAATGAAATTATCTACTAAACAAAAAGCATATCTAAAATCGTTAGGACAAACCATGCAACCTACAGTTCGGATCGGGAAATTGGGAATGACTCCAGAAGTCACAGAATCAGCCGAAGTAGCGATTAAAGCAAATGAGCTGATCAAGGTGAAGGTGTTGAGTAAAACAAGCCCAATTGAATCAAAAGAGGCCTTACAAGAGCTTGCTAAATCGGTAAAAGCGGAGGTCATTCAAACAATTGGTCATAATGGATTACTGTATCGAAAAAATGACCAAAAAAATGGTATTGAATTTCCGTCCTAATTTGTAATTAAATGGAGGGTTATTTATGAAAGAGTCAGTTCGTGGGGAGCTAAAAAAAGCCAAGCGAGTAGTGGTGAAAGTGGGAACAAGTACTTTAACTCATGCTACTGGGCGATTGAACTTAGATCAAATTGAAAAATTGGTTCGTCAAATTTCAGATTTAGCGAATGAAGGTCGAGAGATGATTTTAGTTACTTCTGGTGCGGTAGGCGCAGGAATTGCTGAAATTGGGTTGAGCGAAAGACCAAATACGATCCCAGAAAAGCAAGCTTGTGCCGCAGTCGGGCAAGGAATTTTGATGCATATTTATCGAAAATTATTTGGCGAATATGGCTATATGGTTGGTCAAGTTCTCCTTACTCGAGAAGATTCGGTAAAGCGTGATCGCTATGCTAATTCGCGTCGAACATTGTTGACTCTTTTAGAAATGTCAGTAATTCCAATTATTAATGAGAATGATGCAGTTGTAATTGATGAGTTGAAGATCGGTGATAACGATACTCTCGCTGCAATGGTTGCGACTCTTGTAGATGCGGATTTGCTGATTATCCTTTCTGATATTGACGGGATGTATGATAAAAACCCTCAAACCCACTTAGATGCAAAGCTCCTTCCAGTTGTTCCAATGATTACAACCGAAGTGGAAGCTGCAGCTGGTGGGGCAGGTAGTAGTGGGGGAACTGGCGGAATGGCCACAAAGATTTCTGCGGGAAAAATGGTCACTAGCTCAGGAATTCCAATGGTTATTGCTCAAGGAAGTAGTGATAAAATTTTAGGTCGAATTTTATCAGGCGAAGAGCGAGATACAGGAACCTTATTTACAGCTCGATCTTCTAGAATTGAAATGAGAAAAAGATTCTTAGCTTTTGGAGCAAGAACAAAGGGCACTGTTGTTGTGGACTTAGGCTGTGAAAAGGCATTACTGGAAAAAGGATCAAGTCTCTTGCCAACCGGCGTGATTTCAGTGGAGGGTGATTTTCATCCTGGTGATACTGTAAAGGTTTTAAATGAAATTGGACAAGAGATTGCCCGAGGTCTTATCAACTATAGTTATGAAGAGGCTGTAAAAATCAAAGGGGCTTCAACAAATAAACTAGAAGAGATTTTGGGCCACAAAAGTTATGATGAGCTGATCCACAGAGATTATTTAGTTATACTCACTGGGTTTGGCAAAAGTCTTGAGGAGGATGAGACTGTATGAGCTGGGAAAGAGAACTTTTAGAAAAATGTAAATTGGCGAAAGAAGCTTCGGCAAGATTAAATATTCTTTCTACTTATGAAAAAAATCAAGCTTTAGATAAGATGGCTCAATTTCTTGTGGCATATAAAAGTGAGATACTAGAAGCCAATCAAAAAGATATCAAAAGAGCTAAAGTGGCTGGAATGAAGGAAGCTCTTGTAGATCGTCTTTTATTAACTGAGACTCGCATTGAAGGAATGGCGAGTGGACTTTTGCAGGTAAAATCTCTTCCAGATCCAATTGGTGAGATTCTCTCAGGTGGAAAAAGGCCAAATGGGATGGAGATCACAAAGGTAAGAGTACCTTTTGGCGTTGTAGGAATTGTTTACGAATCTCGCCCCAATGTAACTGCCGATGCTGCAGGGCTTTGCTTGAAAACCGGGAATGCAGTTATTCTTAGAGGTGGCTCGGATGCAATTGAATCAAATAAGGTAATCGTGAAAATTCTGAAAAAGGCGATTGTTGAAAGTGGTTTGCCAGAAGGAACATTAAACTTGATCGAAGATACCGATCGAGAGGCTGTAAAAGGTCTTTTGCGAATGAATCAGTATGTAGATGTAATTATTCCTCGTGGTGGTAGCGGATTGATTCAGATGGTACTTCAAAATAGTACAGTACCAGTAATTGAAACTGGAATTGGAGTTTGTCATTTATTTGTGGATGAAGGCTCAGATTTGACAATGGCTACAGAGATTTTAATTAATGGAAAAACCACCCGTCCTGGTACCTGTAATACTTTGGAGACTCTTTTAGTTCATCGGAGTGCGGCAAAAGAATTTTTGCCTGTGGCGCTAGAAAAATTAGATCAACTTGGAGTAGAGATTCATGGTTGTGGTCGAACCCAAGCCTTATTTTCTAAAGCCCAAGCTGCGACAGAAGAAGATTGGGCTACTGAGTATTTAGATATGATCTTGGCCGTCCGAATTGTTTATAGCTTAGATGAAGCGATCCATCATATTACTCAATATGGAACCAAACATTCGGAAGCGATTGTAACCAATGATTATTTACGAAGTGAACGCTTTTTGAAAGAAGTTGATGCTTCATCGGTCTACGTAAATGCTTCGACTCGATTTACGGATGGAGAAGAATTTGGATTTGGTGCTGAAATTGGAATTAGTACTCAAAAGCTTCATGCTAGAGGTCCAATGGGATTGCCAGAACTTACTAGTTATAAATATTTGATTCGTGGAACTGGTCAGGTCCGATAGGAGGAAAAAACGTGGATATAGTAAAAAATCTTCCAACAAAAAAGATTGTATTGGCTTTGATCGTTGGGATAATGGCTTTTGGTGGTTGGTATTATTGGTCTTCAAGCCAAGTTAAACCAGAGGATTTAAACTCAAAGGCAGTTGTGGTTGAAAGAAAAGATTTGATATCCACGATTTCTGCGACAGGGACAATAAATGCAATTGACAGTGTTGACGTAAGTTCAAAAATCACCGGACGTATTGTAAAAGTAAATGTGGTGGAAAATAGTCGAGTGACCCAAGGAGATGTGCTGATGCTACTTGATGATCAACAGATTCGAAGTCAAGTAGAGCAGACTCAGGCTAATCTGGATAATTCAAAATCAGCTTATGATCGCCATCAAACACTTTTTGATCAAGGAGCAATTGCGGCACAAACCCTTGAAGATGCAGAGCGAACTTATCGAGTCGCATCAGCTAATCATGCAAATTTATTGAGTCAAATGTCCGATACGGTGATTCAAGCTCCTATCTCAGGTATGGTTATTGGCAAACCGATCTCAGAGGGGCAAACTGTGGCTCCCGGGATATCGACACCTATGGTTTTGATGACTTTGGCTAATTTAGATAAAATGGAAATAGAAGCTTTGGTAGATGAAACTGATATTGGGCATGTACAAGAAGGTATGAAGACAACTTTCCAAGTAGATACCTATCCGGATCGAACTTATACAGGAAAAGTTACCAAAATATCTAAAAAGGCAACTACAAGTCAGAGTGTGGTGTATTATAAAGTAATTATTTTGGTAGATAAGCCCGAAGGAATTTTACCGGGAATGACTGCACGTGTGACTATCCAAACTGCTGAAAAATTAGGAGTCTTATCAATCCCATTGCGATTTGTAAGAGAAAATAAAGGCAAGAAAGTTGTGCAAGTTCTTGTTGATGGAAAAGCAGAAGAAAGAATTATTGAGACTGGTTTCAGTAATGAAGAATCAATTGAAGTGCTTAGTGGGTTAAAAGAAGGAGAAAAAGTAATTCCTCCTAAGTCTACCAACGCAAATGGGAATCTTCGAGTTCCCCGAATGTGAGGCAACTATGAAAGCGCTTGAAATGATTAATATTACTAAAAGTTATGTAATGGGAGATAATACAGTTCATGCTTTGAGAAACATTTCTCTAGTTATTGAAAAAGGTGAGTGGATTTCGATTATGGGTCCTTCTGGTTCTGGGAAATCAACCATGATGAATATATTAGGGTGCTTAGATCGCCCCACTTCAGGGAAGTATTTGTTAGATGGTGCAGAAGTTGAAAAATTAACCGATGATCAGCTTGCTTTGGAACGAAATAAAAAGATCGGCTTTGTATTTCAAAATTTTAATTTATTGCCTCGGATGGATGCACTGAACAATGTGGCGCTGCCTCTCATTTACTCAGGAGTCCCCAGAGAAGAACGTTTAAAAAAAGCTGCTGAGGTTTTAACTCGTGTGGGATTAGGAGAGCGGCTTGATCACAAACCCAATGAATTATCTGGGGGACAAAAACAGCGTGTGGCAATTGCAAGAGCATTAATTAACGATCCAACGATTATTTTAGCTGATGAACCTACAGGTAATTTGGATAGTCGATCGGGAGAAGAAATTATGTCTATGTTAGGTGAGTTGCATAAACAGGGGCGTACAATTGTTCTCGTTACCCATGAAGCGGATATTGCAGAATTTGCGAAACGGGTTGTTGTAATAAAAGATGGAGAGATTGTTGAAGATCGACGGAAGGGGAAATAGTTTATGCTTTTTGAAAGCTTTGTTATGGCTTTTTCCAGTTTGAAGTCGAATAAGATGCGCTCTCTTTTAACCATGTTGGGAATTATCATTGGAGTCGGGGCTGTTATCGCGATGGTTTCACTTGGTCTTGGAGTACGAGATGAAGTGAAAAATTCGATTGCAGGGTTAGGGAGTAACCTAATCATTGTCCAGCCTGGTGCGCGGCAGACACCTGGCTCAAGACCAGATCCTGGCTCTAGCCGGTCTTTGGAAATGAAGGATGTCCGTGCAATTGAAAGAGACGCAAAAGGAGTAGCTGCGGTCTCCCCAATGTATAATCTTCGGGATCAAATTGTCGCTGGCAATCAGAATACCATTTCTACAATCACTGGAGCTACACCAGAGTTTTTGACAGTCCGGAATTATACTATTATGGATGGGGTCTTTTTTTCACAAAAAGATGTAGATCAAAGAAAAAGAGTTGTTGTTTTAGGGCCTACAGTCATGAAAAATCTTTTTGGAGAAGGAAATTCGCCAATTGGAAAAACAGTTCGAATAAAAAATGCTCCCTTTTATGTAATTGGAGTTCTTGAAGAGAAAGGGCAATCCATGGCTGGTGGAGATCAAGATGACTTAGTTGTAGTACCTTTGACGACTGCCCAAGAACGATTGAGCTCGGTAACTCATTTATCAACTATTTTTGTACAGGCTGAAAATGAAGAGGTCATTGACTCTACAATGGATGAAATTACCGAAGTAATGCGGCGAAGTCACCGAATTACAGGAAGCAAAAAAGAAGATTTTTCAATTATGTCTTTAAAGTCAATTATTGAGACTGCTTCACAAGCAACTCAATCGATTACATTGCTTCTAGGTTCTATTGCTGCAATTTCCCTTTTGGTAGGAGGAATTGGTATAATGAATATTATGCTGGTTTCTGTGACTGAGCGAACTAGAGAAATTGGAATTAGAAAAGCCCTCGGGGCAAGGTATAATGATATATTAAGTCAATTTTTAATTGAGTCAATCAGTATAAGTGTGACTGGAGGTATTATTGGCATTTTAGTGGGGCTGGGGCTTGCTTATTCAATTGGGATGCTATTTCAAATAACAGTTTCGTTTTCGTTGTGGCCGATCGGATTATCCTTTTCGTTCTCTGTGTTTGTAGGCTTGTTTTTTGGAATTTATCCTGCAAGAAAAGCAGCTTTGTTACACCCCATTGATGCACTTCGTTATGAATAGTAAAAAAAGAATTTCTACTTGCATATCAGAGTTTTTTGGAGCTTATTGGCGATATTTAAAAAGTCCAAAGGGGCATTGGGATTGCTTAAATTACACTGGCTTATTTCTGTTATTTGTGTTATTTTGCTTATTGGTGATCTGGGGTGGATATCAATTAGGAATAGTGGAATAAAATACGAGAAGTGAGGAAGCGATGATGAAACAGCGGATTGGGATTATGGGCGGAACTTTTGATCCCATTCATTTAGGACATTTGGCAATTGCAGAAGCAGCATATTTAGAATTTAAATTGGATAAAGTTATTTTTATTCCAGCTAAAGAACCAGTGCATAAATCCGATTTAAAAGTAAGCCGGGCAAAGCATCGTTATGCAATGACTTTGTTGGCCACTGCAGCAAATCCTCATTTTTATATTTCTTCTATTGAACTAGATCGGAGCACTCCGTCCTATACTTCTGAAACGTTAAAAGAATTGAATCAACGTTTTGAGGGAAAAGCTGATTTGTTTTTTATCCTTGGAGCTGATGCATTGAGAGACTTACCTACTTGGAATGACGCAGAAGAGTGTTTTAATTTCTGCCAATTTATTGGAGCGATTCGGCCAGGATTAGACAAAAAACAAATCGAAATGACTCGTAAATATTTTGGTAAAATAGGATATGGAAAAATACATAGTTTGTCTACTTTTGAACTTGCAATTTCGGCAACTGAAATTCGGAAACGAGTGCGAGAAAAGCAATCAATCAGATATATTGTTCCTGACGAAGTAGCAGTTTATATCAAAAAAGAAGGATTGTATGTGAAAGAGCATGAATCAATTAGTAAAAAATAAAGTAAAACAATTTTTATCTGAAAAGAGATATTTTCACAGTTTGGCTGTGGCTGACACAGCTCAAAAATTAGCTGTATTATGGAAAAGTGATCCTGAAAAAGCTTATTTGACAGGACTTCTTCATGATATTGGTAAAGAGTTATCTCTAAGCGAAATGCAGGACTATTTATTTGACACCTCCTTACTACCTGAAGAGAGAGTGTCCAAAGAATTGCTTCATGCTAAAGTTGGTGCGAAAATTGCAAAGGAAAATTTCGAGGTTGATGACCCGGAAATTTTAGAAGCAATTAGAGAACATACAATTGGGGGAGAGAAAATGACTGTTCTCTCCAAAATTTTATATGTCTCAGATTATATCGCTCTGGGGAGAAATCATGATGGAGTAGAAGCAGCTCGCCTTTTATCGTGTCAAGATTTGGACCAGACAATGGTGTTTATTTTACAAAAAACGATAAAGTATTTAAACGATGAAAAGAAGTGGATTCACCCAATGACTGAAAGGGTTTTAGATCAAATTTTGACAGAACTTGATGAAAGGCGGATTAAGGAGCTTGATGGAAAAAGAAATGCAACCTCAAACTAATCCGAGAAAACGTAAAATAAAAAAAGGGCGAGCTTTTTTATTTTTCCTTTTCCTAATTGTTGTGTTTTCAGGAATTGGCTATGGAGGATGGAAAGGGTATCAGTCTTATCATTCACCTTGGGGAGAAAAGATACCTGATAGCTTTTCTCGGCTACCAGATTCAGAATTTTCTAAGCAATTTTTGAATATATTGATTGTTGGGGTAGGTGATGAGGAGGAAGGACGAAGGCTCCCAGAC
>JAGOHU010000166.1 GCA_017995975.1 Negativicutes bacterium | reverse complement strand
CCTTTTTCTCGATTACCTAAAAATTTTTACCCGCCCAATCAAGGGTTTTATCTACATAATAAAAAATGAGCAAGGCCATTTTTCGCCCTGCTCATTTTTATGATCTTATATCGTTCCTAAAAGAAGCTCTTCTAGTTCTTTCGCATCTTTTACGATCCAAGTAGCCCCAGCTTCTTTCAGCTCGGCCTCATCCCCATAGCCATAGAGTACTCCGATACTTGAAAGACCATTTACCTTGGCTCCATACATATCGTGCTCCCGATCACCGATCATCACCATCGACTCTTTTGAAAATTTTGGATGTCTCGCCAAAATTGCAGCGATCACCTCTTCTTTTTGAGTCAAAGTCAAATCCAATTCACTTCCTTGAATTTCCAGGAAATACTTTGCCAAATCAAAGTGTTCTAAAATAGTCTTAGAATAGACTGTTGGTTTAGCTGTAGCCACAATCAACGTTTTCCCCTTGGCGACTAAATCTTGAAGAAGCTTCTCAATGCCTGGATACATTTCATTTTCCAGCATCTTCATTTCTCCTACAAAATGCTCACGATAAAGCCGAATCGCTTCGACTCCATCCACACCGTAGTATTTTTCGAAGGATTCCTTCAAAGGAGGGCCAATAAATTTCACCAAGTCATCTCGATCTTCTACGGAAATCCCCATCTTCCCCAGCGCATATTGCACCGACTTAGTAATCCCCTCTTTCGAGTCAAGTAAAGTCCCGTCTAAATCAAATAAAATAACATCTACTTCCACTATTATTCACCATCCTTACTCTACTAGTTTCTTGACTTTATTCGAAAATTCCTCTAATCTGAGTGGGTAGTATAGTAGGATGGTAGTTAAGTAAATTCTTTCAAACGCTCCATTCAAGGAGCGTTTTTTTATTTCTTGGCTAGACTTCTTGCAGAATAGTAGAAAGGCAGGTCATTTCATGAATTCTTTATCCTCGGTTTTCACCAATATCCCTTTTCTTATTTTATGTATCTATATTCTCTTGCTCTTCGGAATTAGTATCTATGCCAAAAAGCGTTCCGAAGGAAGCTCAACCAATTTTCTTCTGGCTGGCCGAAAATTGGGGACTTTTTTAGTCACCGTAAGCGTAGCCGGACTCGCAATTGGAGCCGCCTCCACTGTAGGAGTTGCCGAAAGTGCCTACAAAATGGGTATCTCTGCCGGCTGGTACAATGGCGCTTGGGCAGCTGGAGCCCTAGTCATGGGTCTTGTAGGAGCTGCAAAATATCGAAAGCTCGGAGTTAGTACCTTACCAGAACTTTTCGAACGCCATTTCGGCCGTGAAAGCCGCTTAATTAGCGCAATTGCACTATTGATCGTTCTGATGATGATTGCTTCTCTACAATATATCGCCGGTGGAGCAATTCTATCCACCATGCTTCCTGATATCTTCACCTTTCGAGATGGAATGTTCATCAGTGCCGCTGTTTTTATCGCCATTTCCTTGATTGGTGGCCTTTGGTCAAGCGGCCTTTCCAATATTGTCAGTGTGGCTTTGATCTATTTTGGAGTCATTGCCGCTACAATTGTAACCGTCTCAGGAGTGGGAGGCTTTAGTGGATTAGCTGCTAAACTACCAGTAGGACAACCTTGGTTCTCCTTAAAAGGCACCTTTCCAATCGCCACATTAATTGGCTGGTTTGTAGTCATGATCACTCAAGCTCTCACTGCTCAAGGAACTGTGCAAATTGCTTGTAGTGCCAAAGACGAAAAGTCTGCTCGCAATGGTTATATCGGTGCAGCTATCGTCATTTTCCCGATTGGTTTTCTTTGTGCGATCATGGGCATGGTCGCCCGAGTTCAATTTCCTGATGTGGCTCCAACTTTGGCCCTTCCTCATGTCATCATGAGCTTGCCCCCACTACTTGCAGGGATCATTTTATCCGCTCTCTGGGCAGCTGATGTCTCCACTGCTTGTACCATTCTGATGGGAAGCAGCACACTTTTTACCCAAGATATCTACAAACGATTTATTGATCCTCAAGCAAGTGAGAAAAAGACTTTTCAAATCAGTCGACTTTCGGTATTGCTAATTGGTCTTTTTACTCTTTACCTAGCATTCCAAGCAGAAGAAATTGTAAAGACCATGATGATCGGTCTTAGCCTAACTACTGCATTTACCCTGGTATTCCTGATGCTACTTTTCAAGCCTCAATGGTGCCGAAAAGGCACCGCTTTTTGGACGAACTTAGTGGGGATCATCGGCCTCATCGCCTGGCAACTTGTGCCAGCAGTTCCAACGTTTTTCAAAGCATATCTTCCATTCTTTACCCACCCAATTTATTTAGAATGGTTCATCTGCGGAATCACTTTCTTCCTAGTAGCAGTTTTAGATAAACGACCAATTTTAGCACCTGAGCGATTAAAAGAAGATCACAGTTCAGAAGCAAAGGCTTAACAACAAAGGAGATTATAAAATGGAAAATACTCTGCCAAATAGCGTTATCACTGGAAGATCAGCCTTGCAAATGGCTCTTACCGAAAACCGAGACGACGAAGCAGCTCTACGAGAAAAATTGCGGGCCAAAGGAATCAATACAGTTGCAGTTGACTTTGGTGGTGAATTCTTACCCATGATGAGGAAAATCATTGAGCGTGCAGTGGTTGCGGCCCAACGCCAAGGCTTGGTCGCTTCTAGTCATGTAGGCGAAGGAGTGGTTGCCGGAGCTGCCAAAAGTGCACTTGATGAAATTTCGCTCAAAGCGATCGGTTTTAACGTAGGTGGAAAAATCGGCATTGCAAGGCAAGACGAACATCTTTCAGTGGCTATTTACTGTAGTATTGGCCTTTTAAACCTAAATCAAACTACCGTCGCCATGGCCCATCGTTGTTTGCCCACAAAAGAGTAATTTTTCTTTCAGACTAGAGACTACTAAAATCCAGTAATTCAACACCTAAGATGGATCAAGTAACATGAAGCACTGCCATAAACTGGATGTGGCTTCATTTCTATCTACACACGAACATAGGAAAGCAAGTAAACCGGAAGGAAACCCACCACTGCCTTAATGAAATGGAATAAAATGACATTGAATTTAGTCAAAGGGGTGCATGGAATAAAATGACATTGGGGTGCTTGGAATATAATGACATTGAATTTATTCCAAGAGGTGCTTGGAATACAATGACACTGTATTTAGTCATTCGAAACCGTTCTCCTTGGCTCTACAAAAAAACACTCCCTGACGAATTTCGCCAGGGAGTGTTTTTTCATTTCTCAGCTATTTTCTCGAAGATATGAAGATCATAAAAAGTAACTTCTTTCTCCGAAAGTTGAATCAACTTATCCTCGCTCCACTCGGACAAAGTGCGAGCCAAGGTTTCCCTCGTCACTCCACAGAGACTCGCCAAGTCTTGGCGAGAGTAAGGAATCACCAGCTTGGCTTGATTACCGGTCTGAGTCCCCTTCGTTTTTAACAGAACCGATAAAGTTCGAGCCACTCGACCTTTCGCATCTCCCAAAGCCAAGCTTCTAATCTTGAGTTGAGCAATTTGGAGCCGATAACTCAAAGCCTTAATCAGCCCTAAAGCGAGGTCGTTGCTTTTGCGGATTTCTTTTTCCAAGTCTTCATTGGCAATTACCCCAACAACAGATTTTTCTGCCCCAATCGCTGTAGCTGGATAAACACCTTTTTGAAAAAGAAGCACTTCCGCAAAAAGATCACCTTTACTTAGCATATGAATGATATGCTCTCGGCCCTCTTCATTCATTTTAACAATTTTTACAAGACCCGACTGGACAAAATGCAACCCGATCCCAGGCTCACCTTCATGAAAAACAACTTCCCCTTTAGCAATTTCTCTGGTCTGAGTCATTCTCGATAAAGCAGCTTGAACTTCTAAAGGCAATTCACCAAAAATCGTATCTGGAGCAAAAAGTTCCATCCCATTACCTCCTCGGGCTCAACCTTTTCTTACTACAGTAAGTACT
>JAGOHU010000033.1 GCA_017995975.1 Negativicutes bacterium | reverse complement strand
CCCTCCTACTACTGCTACCTTTTTCCCTTTATAGAAAGGCCCATCGCAGGTTGCGCAAAATGCAACACCACGACCAATGAATTTTTCTTCTCCTGGGACATTTAATTTACGAGGCCGTTTTCCAGTCGCAATGATGACAGTCTTACTTTTATAAGTCTCCGAACTTGTTCGGACATTAAAAAATTCAAAACCATTATCATTTTTTTCATGAGTAATTTCTAAGGCTTCCTCATATTTTATTTCTAAGGGAAATTGTTGTATTTGTTCATTGAATTTTATCATCAATTCGGGTCCTGTGATCATCTGAAATCCCATATAATTTTCGATTCCACTTGTCCACATGGGTTGACCACCAAATTCTTTTGTTAGGATTAAGGTTTTCATTTCTTTTCTTGCTGCATAGAGTCCGGCAGTCAATCCTGCTGGCCCTGCACCAATAATAATTAAATCTTGCATTCTTTCACCTGCTTTATAATTTAAATTCTTCTAATCCGATAAACTCTCGAATAATCGAATTTTCAGGAATGATCTCAGGATCACCTTCGAGAAAATAAGATAGAAAGTTTAAAATCCGTTGGGCATCCGAATTGAACTCTGAGTCTCTAGAAACCTTTAAAAGTAATGGAGAAATCCATTTTTTTAAAATTGCGAGTTCATAAATAGTTGCAGAATTAAAGAGGATATCTGCATCGTTTTGAAAAGGAAAAATAAATTTTTTCTCTCCTTCTCGTACAGAAGTCCACATTCCAAAAGTTCGTTCTGCAGAAGCGCCGCGGAATTGATAATCCCTTACAATTCTACGAATTAATCGAGAATCAGAGGTCGAAATTCGATTATGATTATCAAGAGCCAATTGAGTAAGCGCACTCACATAGATTTTCGTTTTTTTATTTCTCGGAATATCATAGGTCAACCGTTCGTTTAGACCATGAATTCCTTCCAAAATTATAAGCCCATTCTCCTGAAGGGTAAACTGCTCTCCCAAATACTCCTTCTTTCCTTCTAGAAAATTGAAGGTTGGAATATTAACAGTCTGGCCTGACAACAAGGCCTTTAAATCTCTATTAAATAAATCAAGTTCTAAAGCTTCAATATGCTCAAAATCATAAGTTCCATCTGGATTTTGAGGTGAGTCTTTACGATCCTTAAAATAATCATCAATTGAAATCAATAAAGGCGAAAAACCCTGTTGCATAAGCTCCCTCTGAATTCTTCTGGCAAAAGTTGTTTTTCCTGAGGACGAAGGACCAGCAATGCAAATAACACGACGATTTTGTGATTGGCAGCACAAAGTGGTAGCAATACTTTTGATTTTCCTAGAATGTTTTTCTTCGGATTTTTGAACCAATTCAGAGAAGTTTCCTTCAAAAATATAATTATTTAAGTCCGAAATGAAGGAACACTGAATTGATTTAGCCCACTTGTCTTCTTCAATAAAAGCTTGAACTAATTTATCTTCTTTTTGATAAATTGGGATTTGGGGTTCACTGTTTTTAAAGTCAGGAAAACGTAAGAGAAAGCCGTTAGATTCTAATAAAATTTCAAACTGGCTAACTTTTCCGGCCCAATTACAAGTTGGATCATAAAGAAATTCGACCAAACCACAACATGAGTAGAGAGTGACTTCGTCTTGCTCTAATTGATTAATTAAATTGATCGTGCCAATTTGCTTGTGCTTTTGGAACTCCTGAATTGCATCTCTTTTTGTCATCCTAATTTGTTTTAGAGGGACATTATTCGTTATGTAGAAATTCATTTTATCAGTTATTTGGTTAATATCCATTACAGAAAAAGATTCACCTGAATTTGTTGGTTCAACATAGAAACTATTAGAAACAGAATAAACAATTTTGACATTTTTTTGAGCGAATAATTCTTTTAATGCTGTAAATAAAAGAAGGCACAGGCTACGCTGATAAACGCGTGCCCCTGCCTCTTCATTATTTTTAATCCATTCGATAAAACAATCAGAATAAATTTTTTGGTCTAAATGGCATAATGAACCATTTAGATAGGCAGCTAAAATATCATCGTTCAACAGACAGAGGCTAGATAAGCTGGTTCCTTTATCTACTTTTTTCTGATCTCCGTTTTTAAAAGTAATGGTAATTTTTTCTGCTCCCAAATCAATTCACCATCCTACATTACATAAAAAACATAATTGCTTTGTAACAAATACCAGCTACGATTGCACTGATAGGGATTGTTAAAACCCAGGCCATAAGCATTTGTTGAGCTGTTCCCCATCGAACCGCTTTGACTCTTTTAGCTACTCCAACTCCCATAATTGATCCAGAAACAACATGAGTAGTGCTTACTGGTAAATGAAGAAGAGTTGCAGCAAAAATAACTAGGGATGAATTCAAGTCAGCTGCAAAGCCACTAATCGGCTCAAGCTTAAATATCTTTCCACCCATCGTACGAATGATCTTCCAACCACCCACAGCAGTACCACAGCCCATAGCTAGAGCAGCTGAGACTTTTACCCAGAAAGGTACATCCATAGTAGTAATGTATCCACCACTTAAAAGAGCAAGGGTAATAATACCCATTGCCTTTTGAGCATCATTGGCTCCATGAGAAAATGCCATCATTGCAGCTGAAACGATTTGAGCTTTTAAAAATTTTTCATTTAAAAAACTCGGTGACATTTTTCGGAATATCCATAACAACATAATCATGATCGCTGATCCACCACCTAGAGCAATTAAAGGTGACAAGATTAAGGACGCGATAATTCGGATAATACCACTCATTTTTAAGATATCGATTCCCTGGTGCATCACTGCAGCTCCAATCAAACCACCAATTAGTGTGTGGGAAGATGAGCTAGGAATTCCCATTTTCCAAGTAAGTAAATTCCAAAGAATTGCACTAATCAATGCAGCGAGGATTACTTCTTGGTTAATAAGATCAGGAGATTTAATAATGTCTCCCCCGATTGTTTTCGCAACTCCCGTACTTACCAGTGCGCCAACAAAATTAAGTACTGCTGCCATTAACACTGCTCTTTCAGGTGGAATTGCTCGAGTAGTTACCGAAGTGGCAATTGCATTTGCCGTATCGTGAAATCCATTAATAAAGTCAAAGGCTAGTGAAAAGACTACAACCGCGATAATTAAATAAAATCCTACATCATGCATACTTCATAACCACGCCACGAATGATATCTCCGATTTTTTCACCATGATCTAGACAATCTTCCATATGTTCAAGAATTTCTTTCCATTTGATTATTTCAATCGGGTCTTTACATTCAGAAAATAATTGAGCCATCCCTTTTCGATAGAGCTTGTCTCCTTGATTTTCCCATGTAACGATTTTTCTGACTTCATCCAGGAGTTCTTGTTGATTTGCTTGCACATTCTCAATTAAATCAAAAATAGTGACAATTGATGACCCAACAGATTCAATCAATTTAGCAAGATCGTTTGCTAAGTCAATTGGTTGTTTGGCCTGATAGACATACATGCGTTCAATGATTTCCTGTACTTGATCTACATAATCATCTAGCATATTTGCCAACGCAAATAAATCTTCTCGATCCAGAGGAGTAATAAATGTTTTTTTCAGTTCGTCAATAATTTTGTCGTTAATAGCATCTGCTTCTTTTTCCAATTTACTTGCTTGAGAAAGAATTTTTTCAAGGTCATCAATATTACTGATTGCAGTCGGTAAACATTTCGAAATTTCATGGGTAATATGACTGCTTTTGGAAAAAAGGACAAAAAATTTGTTTTCTTTCGGCTTAAGCCGGAACATAGACGCCCCTCCATTTTTTATCTAGATTTTACACTCATTACTATAACACTTATCTTTCTTACTGACAATTAAATCACTCATTCCATTTTGTAAATTATAAAAGTAGGAGAAGTGTAAAAACACTTCTCCTACTTTATCCAAATTAATTTAATTTCTTTCCAACTTGTAATGCCAATATGACCCCAAAAAAACCTGTGAGTATCTGAGGCCAACTCATTACAAATAAAAGCATCTTTTCAAATGGCTCCGGAAGGTGTAACAAAGGAAGTAAATAATAGAAGGAAATAAAAAGAACCATCATCTTCCCTACTCCACCAACCAGAGCAACCACTACCTGATTTAGATGTTCAAGTGAATTTTTAACTAATATGATATAAATAATATTAGCAAGGGCCACTGGGATAATCAGAATCGGATGAATTAACAAACCTTGTAAAGAAGCTATCAAAGGAGCAATTGATCCAAGCAACAGACTTGCAGAAATACCATATCTTATCAATGCAACTAACAGACAAGTATTTACTAAAGACCCAATAATAAAAGTATTGATCCACGGGGGCATCGGAAGTAAAATTCGTAACGACTGAAAAATAACCATTACAGCTAAAAGCAGGCCAATACCAGTAATTCTTTTTGTATTTTCCATTATAGTCCTCCAAAAAGGATCATTAACACAATTTAAAATCTCCAGCAAAGACTTTACCTCGTGAAGGATCAACTGTCACTACGAGGTCATTTGATAAAACTTGAGTGACATTTTGCGCTCCAATAATGGTAGGGATTCCTAAAGTTAATCCAAGGATCGCTGCATTGGAAGTAAGGCCTCCTTCTTCAACAATCAAGGCAGAAGCTTGGGAAGCGATTTTAGAAAATTCTTCGGACAATGTTTTGGTAACCAAAACATCACCTTTAGTGAAACTAGAAACATCTTCTTGGGTGGAGATAATTTTTACCTTTCCACTTACAGAAAATTTCCCAAGTCCAATTCCTTGAATCAAAGGTGTGCCAGCCACATGGACTTGAATCATATTAGTTGTTCCTGTAGTCCCGATTGGTACGCCAGCAGTCAAAACAACTAAATCACCTTCTTGAATGAGTCCATGATTGAGTGACAATTGAATTGATTCTTGGGTCATTTGGTCCGTATCACTACGAGACGTACCTAAAATTGCTGTTACACCCCACACTAGTTGTAATTTTCGAATCGTTTTTTCGTGAGGAGAGATTGCCACAATTTGAGCTTTTGGGCGATAACGTGAGACCATTTGAGCAGTAAAACCGCTTTCAGTGGCAGTAATAATTCCCTTTGCATCTAATTCTAGGCTGATTTGAACTGTAGCATGACTGATCGCATTCGTAGTAGTTGTTTGGGAGTACCCTAATTTTGTTAAAATTTCTTCGGTATTCAAAGCAGTCTCGGTTTTGAGAGCAATAAGATTCATCATTTTTACCGCTTCTACTGGGTAATCCCCTGACGCAGTCTCACCACTTAGCATAATTGCATCAGTACCATCTAAAATTGCATTTGCCACATCGCTTGCTTCTGCACGGGTTGGTCTAGGGTTGGTAATCATACTCTCAAGCATTTGAGTAGCTGTGATGACTGGCTTTCCCATTTGATTGCATAGATGAATCATTCTTTTTTGAATCAAAGGAACTTCTTCAGCTGGAATTTCGACTCCTAAGTCACCTCGAGCAACCATAAGTCCATCAGAAACTTTCAAAATTTCTTCAAGATTTTTAACACCTTCGGCATTTTCAATTTTCGAAATGATTTGGGTTGAAGCATTCTGTTGCTCCAATATTTTTCGAATTGTAATTACATCAGAGGCTCGTTGAACAAAAGATGCAGCAATAAAATCAATGTCTTGAGTAATCCCGAATCTGATATCCTCAATATCTTTTTCTGACAAAGGTGGCAAATTCAAGCTAACTCCAGGAGCTGCTGCTCTTTTGTTGTTGCTGATATCACCACTATTAAGAACCTGGGTAAGAATATCTAAATCATTAATTTCTATAACTTTTAATTCGATCAGACCATCAGAAAGTAAAATTTGATTTCCTACAGAGATTTCTTTCGCTAAGGTCTTATGATTGATTGAAACAATTGACTGATCTCCATCAACAGTTCGTCCAGTCAGTGTAAATTTTTGTCCTGCTTCTAAATGAATTTTACCTTCTTTAAAAGTGCCAATTCTCATTTCAGGTCCTTTGGTATCTAACATAATAGCCACAGGCTTGCAAACTTCCAAGGATGCCTGTTTGATTCCATCTATTCTCTTTTTGTGTCCCTCGTGATCTCCATGAGAGAAGTTAAAACGGGCCACATTCATTCCGTTGTTTAGTAGCTCTTTCATGATTTCCATGTCATCGGTAGCAGGACCTAAAGTACAAACGATTTTAGTCTTTTTCATTTTTCTACTCCTTTTATGGCATTTTCTATATTATAAAATCATTTCACCAATCGTATCGTATAATGAAGTATTTTTTTCACACTGTAAGACTATTTTACTAAGGGAAGAATTTTTTTAAATTCGGGAGTTCCTGCCATTTTTAGCCATTCATATAATATTGATTCTGTTGAATCAATAATGATGCCCGCATTTTCGAGCCTTTTCATTCCGATTTGTTTATTAAATTCAGTTCGAGAGCCGACCGCATCTGAAATTACTCTTACATCATACCCCTCGACTAAAGCTGCTAAAGCAGTTTGACAAACACAAATATGAGCTTCTACACCACAAATCACAATTGTTTTTGGGTTATATGTTTTGATAGAATTGGCAATCTCTTCTGTGTCAAAAGCACTAAAACTAATTTTCTCGAAAACCTGATTATCAATTGCTTCTGCTTGGATTTTTTGATTAGATTCACCTAAGCCTTTTTTATATTGTTCTGTAACAATAATTGGTATTTCTAGAGTATTCGCATACTTCATCATTCTTTCGGTTTGTTGTAAAATAACTTCTTTTCCATCAATTGCTTGCAATAATTTATCCTGCATATCAATTACGAGTAATAACGACGTTGATACTTCTGCTCTTTCGATCATCACTTCTCCACATCCTTTTTTGATTCGTTCTTCTCTACAATAACCGATTTTCACTTAAAAGAAAATATGTGAAAATCACCAAAGAGCCCTTTTCAAAATCGAAAAGAGCTCTTTGAAAAAATCTTATAGGATATTTCTGCAATATTGATTTTCATATAAATCTTTTAAAGTTTGAATCGCAGAGGCCATTTCTTGTTGAAGATCAGAGGCCAACGAGTATTCTTTATCCTGTAACGCAATTTTTAGACGAGTAAGTAAACTCTTTTGTTGGATACTATCTTTGGCCAGATAAAGTCGGAGCTCTTCAATCCGGTCCCAAAGTTGTAAATCCAAATCTGTTGCAGTTGAAGAGTCATGCATTTTTTTACATTCTCTTACAATTTCCAATCCTTGAGGAATTAAAGAGGTGAGTATTTCTGTCTTCCACCGAGTTAGAGCACCTTGAACAAAAGCAGAAATCGTTTTTGTGGTAAGGATATCACCTTTCCCTAGGTTTTCAACCTTTTCTGGATACATCTTTAGGGCTTCCATATTCTCCCAGACTGTTGCCGGAGGTTTTCCGAATAAGCGATCCCGATCTTCTGGTGCAAAATCGTCAAAAACATCCTCTTCACTACGATAAGCCCGGTGAGTCTCAAGATAATCAACTTCAACTCCAGCCTCTTTAGATAATTCTTTTTCAAGTTCTTTTAACGATTTTTTCGATTCAACTGCATATTTTATACCATCTAACATGGTTAAATAACTTGCTGCTACCACGAAGTAGGTATTGCTAAAAGGATTGGGTGAGCGAAGTTCAAATCGATAAGAACGGGGAGAATCTAGGTCCCGAACCAATCCTACTAGGATTGTTCGATTACGGGATGGTGCATCTGCTGTATGCCCTAAAGAGGTCACAATACATATTGGTGCTTCAAAGCCTGGTTTTAAACGATTAAATGAATCGTTTGTAGAGGAAATAAATGGATTTAAAACTTCATAATGTTTTAACAACCCCATAATTGCTCCATAGCCAATCCCACTGATATAGTCTTCACTACGGTTGGTTGGAGTAAACAAATTGACAGTTTCACCAGAATCTAATTTGGCTGCAAGACCTAAGTGGGTATGCTCTCCGTTGCCAGCTACCCCATTAATTGGTTTGGCTTGAAAAGTAACCTCTAGGCCATTGCGGCGAAAAACTTCTTTAACAAGTTGGCGAGCCAAGAGTTCGTTATCTGCTGCTTGCAAACCTTCAGTGAAGCGCCAATCAATTTCAAGTTGCTCCATTACATGACTCAAAGAACCATCTGAGTTGATTTTAGCTTTAATTCCGCCAACTTCTTTATGCCCCATTTCTGGTTCTAATTCATAAAGTTCAAGAGCTTTTATTGATTGCTCCATGGCAGTTCTTACTTCTCCTTTAGTTCTTTGCCAGTATTGTTCTTTCATGACTTGAGAAGCACTCAAAACATCAATTACTGCTTTTTCTGTTGGAGTTTGAACCCAAAATTCTAATTCAGTACCTACCGAGAAGGAGATATCTACAATTTTTTTCCCTGCCATATGTTCAAGACCAGTAAGAGAATCTTGCGCATTTAATAACTCAATTAGTTCTTTTTTTACATAGGCAAGAGTATTTTTTAAGATCGATCTTGAATCGACCATTTTATTGTCATGTCTAAGAAATGCAGGAATTCTTAAACTTCCTACTGGTTTATTTAAAATCGGGTCAATATTTTGCCAATTATAGTCAATTACCCACTTTACATCCGGGTCAGCAACCAAATCTACTTTCCCATTGTTCAAAGTAGCAATTCCGTGTAAAACTACCGACGAACCATCAGTTTGTACAGCAGCACCACTAAAAAAAGAATCCATATCATTCAAAAATGCTGAAATTGGGATTTTTTCATCGGTGTCATTGCCAGCAAAGTCAATCCCTGCTAAGGATACATATTGGATTTCAGGATGTTCTTTAATGAGCTGAACAATTTCCTCATTTTTATATTGGTTGGGAGAAATTACATAAAGTAAACCTTTGTACATATTAAACCACTCCTTCTAACAAAATAAAAAAGAGACTTCGCCTAAGCGAAGTCTCCATTGACTCTATGAATAAATTTTAACAAAAATCTCGGAAAAGTCAATTATTTTTTTAATCGATCTAAAATAATTTGATATCCATCTGCTCCATAATAAAGGCATTTTTTTACCCGACTCACTGTAGCCGTACTAGCTCCCGTTTGAGAAACAATCTCTTCATAAGTATATTTTCCTTGAAGCATTCGAGCCACTTCCAAACGCTGAGAAAGAGCTTTTATTTCAGCAATTGTGGCAATATCTTCAAAAAAACAATAGCACTCTTCGCGAGTCTTCAAATTCAAAATTGCATCCATGAGTTGGTCATTTAATGGGTCTTGTAACTTTATGTTCATCATTTGTCCCAACTTTCCTAATTATTTTATGGTAATAGAAAATCTTATTGGGACTAGTTCTGTATCTGGTCGAAAAAAACCTTTATTTATTTAAAATATTATTCTTTTTCTCGATAGCCAATATCGCTTCGAAAATAAGCATCTTTAAAATGAACATTTTTGGCAACAGAATAGGCATTTTTTTGAGCCAACTGAAAAGTATCGCCAATTCCAACAACTGCTAACACTCGACCACCAGCAGTAACAATCTCATTTTTCTCATTCCACTTTGTACCAGCTTGAAAAATAAGAGTATTATCTGTTTCGCAATCGTCTAAGTTCGTAATCGGATAACCAGACTGATAGCTTTCAGGGTAACCTTTAGAGGCCATGATCACACATAAAGTATATTGATTTTTCCACTTAATTTCATAGTTTTTTAAATTACCAGATGCACAATGATAAAATATCTCAAAAAGATCACTCTCTAACAATGGTATTAATACTTCAGTTTCTGGGTCTCCCCAGCGTGCATTATATTCGATTACTTTCGGACCATCTATTGTTAGGATTAGTCCTACATAAAGGCAGCCTTTATAATCAATCTGATCACTAATGATCCCTTTTTTTGTTGGGACAAGGATTTTCTTCTCAACTTCTTTTTTTACTGAGTCAGTATAAATCGACACTGGAGCATAGGCTCCCATTCCACCTGTATTCAGTCCAGTATCTCCATCACCAATTCGCTTGTGATCTTGGACAGGCAACATTGGGATCAGTGTTTCGCCATCAAAAAAAGTTAAGAGAGAAACTTCTTCTCCTTCGAGAAATTCTTCTACTACGATTTCATTTCCTGCATCACCAAAGCACTTTTCTTCTAGCATAGACTCAATCGCTGTCATTGCCTCCTCAAAGGTAAGAGCAATAATCACTCCTTTGCCTTGAGCCAATCCGTCTGCTTTGATTACAATAGGAAATTTAGTTAAAGATACAATATATTTCTTTGCACTTTCGATATCTGAAAAGCTTTCAAAATGAGCCGTCGGTATTTGATGCTTTTTCATAAATTCCTTTGAAAATCGTTTTGAACTTTCAAGCATTGCCCCCTGCTTCGTTGGGCCAAAGCAAAGAATGTTTTCTTCTTTCAATCGATCTGCAATTCCAAGTGCCAAAGGGACTTCTGGCCCAACAACAACCAGATCAATTACTTTTTCTTTTGCTAAAGTAATGATTTTTTCAACTTCCGTTACAGGTATTGGATGGAGTTCGGCAAATTGTCCAATTCCTGGGTTTCCTGGAGTTGCAAATATCTTACTCACTTTTGCACTTTGAGCTAATTTCCAGACAATTGCATGCTCCCTGGCTCCACTCCCAATGACTAAAACATTCATTCCTACACTCCTTTTAATGACGAAAATGTCTCACTCCTGTGTGAATTAGGCTGATCTGATATTTTATAGCAACTTGGATTGTTTCCTCATCTCGGATGGACCCGCCAGGTTGGATAATCCCTGTGACTCCAAATTGGGCTGCAAGTTCCACTGTATCTCCAAAGGGAAAAAAAGCATCAGATGCCAATATTGCTCCTTTTGCCTTATCGCCTGCTTGATCTAAAGCGATTTTGGCAGATCCAATTCGGTTCATCTGCCCAGCTCCTACTCCAAGAGTAACCTGATTTTTTACCACGCAAATCGCATTAGATTTGATGTGCTTTACTATTTTCATACCAAATACAAAGTCTTTCATCAATTCATCAGAAATGGAGTGGCCATTTTTTATTTCCCATGAAGTAGGGTCTGATTTTTCATAATCACTTTCTTGAACCAACCAGCCGCCTTGGATACTTCGCCATTCTTCAAATTCAGACTTTTGAAGTGCTTTTTTTGATATTTCAAGGAGTCTCACATTTGGCTTCGTTTGAAATACTTGAATGGCTTCTTCGGTAAATTTATGAGCAATGACTACTTCCCAAAAAGTCGAAATCATTTCTTGAGCTAAAGAAGCGTCAATCACCTGATTGGTTGCCATGATCCCGCCAAATGCAGAGATCGGATCAGCTTGAAAAGCTTTTTGAAAAGCCTCTAAACCATTTTTTCCTAAAGCAACTCCACATGGATTAGTATGTTTGATAATCACCGCAATTGGTGCGTCGAATTCTTGAACAATTCGGATTGCACTATCACTATCAAGCCAGTTGTTGTAAGAAAGCTGCTTACCTTGTAATTGCTTTGCGCCAACCAATGTATCATCAAACCCATTTCCTTTATAAAGCTGAGCTTTTTGCTGAGGGTTCTCACCATATCGCAATTCGCTCAACATTTCAGCTTTAATAAACCGGGTATTCTGATCAGAATGACTTCTTTGACTTAATGTTTCTTGAATTAGCCCATCATACTCCGAGGTATGAGTGTAGGCTTTAATGGCTAGATCAATGCGTTCTTGAGATGAGAGCGATTGTTTTGAATTCAATGACTCAATCACAATAGAATAATCTTTTGGGTTTACAAGGACAATTACTTCACTATGATTTTTGGCAGCAGCTCGAATCATCGCAGGACCACCAATATCAATGTTTTCAATCAAATCATTCCAAGTAGAATTTGGTTGATTAGCTGTTTTTTCAAAAGGATATAAATTGACTGCCACCAAGTCAATTGGAATTATGGAGTGTTCTTTCATCTGATCCTTGTGCTTCGAATCGTGCCTTTTCCCCAGAATCCCTCCATGAATCTTTGGATGAAGAGTTTTCACTCGTCCATCCAAAATCTCAGGAAACCCAGTGACTTCACTAACATAAGTTACCTTGATTCCATTGGATTTTATTAACTCGTAAGTTCCTCCAGTAGAAACAACCTCATACTCTGCGTTAACTAAAGCTTTTGCAAGTTCAACAATGCCCTCTTTATCGGACACACTTAATAAAGCTCTTTTTTTATACCCCATAAATTCCCTCCGTAATTGTGACAATCCGGCCATTTAATTTTAGTCTATCCTCGATGTGCAATTGAACCGCCTTCGTCAAAATTTGATGCTCTTCTACTAAGATTCGGCTAGCTAATGAGTCTTCATCATCCTCTGGCAATACAGGGACAACAGATTGCATAATAATCGGCCCACCATCGACTTCTTCATTAACATAGTGAACTGTACAGCCAGCAAACTTCACTCCATAATCAAGTGCTTGCTTTGGAGAATGAAGACCAGGAAAAGCTGGCAATAAGGATGGATGAATATTGATAATTCGATTGTTGAATTCTTGGATAAATTTGGATCCAAGAACTCGTAAAAATCCTGCTAAAACAACTAATTCTACATTATGATCAATTAAAACTTGAATCAAATGATCTTCAAATTCTTCTTTGCTAGTATAGTCAGCTCGCAAAACAATTTTTGAAGCAATCGTTTTACCTTTTAATCGTTCCAGTGCATAAATATCACTTTTATCTGAAATAACAACCGAAATATTTCCTTTGATATGCTTTGTATCAATAGCATCTAAGATTGCCTGTAAATTACTACC
>JAGOHU010000165.1 GCA_017995975.1 Negativicutes bacterium | reverse complement strand
TATCGAAACAGTGATTTATGGGAATGTGGCAGTCACTACTTACGATATGACTTTTCATAATCCTAATGGGCGAGTCATGGAGGGAGAGCTTGAATTTCCTTTAGGAGAAGGCCAGCGAGTGGTAGGCTATTCGCTGGATGTAAATGGTACTCAACGACCAGGTGTGGTGACTGAAAAGGAATTGGCTCGCAAAGCTTACGAAGAAAAAGTGCGCCAAGGGGTGGATCCTGGAATTATCGAAAAAACTGCTGGTAATAATTATAAAACCCGTATTTATCCTTTTATGCCGAATGGGGTAAGGCGAATTACGATTACTTATGAAGAAACTTTGGGGATGGGGAAAGCTGGTTACGAGTATGGCTTGCCTTTATCTTTTGAGAAACCGGTAGCCAAGTTTTCTTACCAAGTGAAGATTAGTCAGCTCAATCAAGCTCCTAGCTTTATTGAAGCCATAGATGATCTGACTTTTACTGACGGTGGGTCTCAAGGCTACTATGCTAAAGTCGAGAAAACGAACTATACTCCCAATCGGAATGTGAAAGTAAAAGTACCACCAAGTATGGGAAACCAATCATTTCATGAGGAATTGGGAGGAGAGCATTTTGCACTGGTTCACGTGAATCTGGAGCAGGAGCGAGCTGGACTAGGCTACAAATCGAAGCCCGCAAAAGTAGCGATCCTTTGGGACTCTTCTTTGTCTAGCCGAGATAGCCGAGATAAGGTAAAAGAAACTCAGCTCTTGGATGGATATCTCACTTCTCTAGGAATTTCGGAGGTAGATGTTTATACCTTTGATGCTACGTTTTTGAAGCATGGTTCCTATAAAACCAGTGAAATTAGCTCAACCTTATTCTATACTAGCATTCCTGAGTTGGGTGGTACTGAGTTTGGTCAAATCGATTGGGCTGTGCTCAATGGCTATGATGAGGTGCTGGTCTTGTCGGATGGTCTGAACAATCTAGGCAATCCAATGGTACGAGATCAAGTCAAGACTCGAGTCTTGGCGATTGGCTCAGGTAATCAGTCTAATGAAAGTTATCTTCGTTATTTATCTGGGGGAAATTATATTCCTCTCACTTACCAATCCATTGACCAAGCTATGCTTGATATGAAGCGAGAGAAGCTACAACTACTACGTATTGTACCTCTCAGTGGAGTGGAAGAAGTGTACCAAGATTCCTATCGAGGTGACTCCAATGAGCTGAGCCTAGCTCTTCGTATGACCGGAAAGACCGGCCGAGTCCGTCTTGAATTCTTAAAAGGAGATCAGGTGATCTCGAAAGAAATGGCGATTGATATGGGAGATTTACCCAATCAAAAGGGAATCAGCCGCATTTTTGGAGGCAAAAAAGTTTCTAATCTGGAGCTGCAAAGTGAGATGAATCGGAAAGAAATCGTAGAAACTGCGAAAAAGTACTCCATCGTGACCGACTTTACTTCTTTGATTGTCCTTGAAGATATCCAAGACTATGTGAAGTTTGAGATTGTACCGCCCGAAGAACTAGGTAGTCAATATGATCAATTGGTGGCTCAGAAACGAGCGACTGTAGAAGAACAGCAAAAGAACCGCTTGATCTATCTGGCTGGACAAATGGATCAGATGAAAAAATGGTATGAGACTGACTACCCATTGGTTCCAGTGAAGGTGGAAAAAGTCAAAAATCATCCGGAAAATAATTGGGCTGTTCCTGTAAGCCGAGAGGTTCGACGTGAAATGCCACAAGCGACTTTAGCTACAGGAGTGACAACTTCTGTACCTAGTATGGATGCTGAGTTTGTTAATAAAAAAGAGGGTGCAGGTGCAACCGGTGGGCGAACCATTGAAGCCAAAATCAAGCTAAAAGAATGGACTCCCGATGAACCTTATATCCAAGAAATCGAAAAATATATGCCTGCTAGCTATGAAAGGAAGTTCTTTGATCTGCAAAAAGAGTATGGCACGACTCCATCTTTCTACCTAGATATGTCAGACTTTTTCTTGAAAAAAGGGGATAAAAAATTTGCCAATCGAATTCTTCTGAGTCTGATGGATTTTAGCTTAGAAGACCATGAGGTATTGAGAGCATTAGCATATAAATTAATTGAATTAGGGGACTACGAGCGGGCTCAGGAGATATTCAAACGAATTCTCTTGATCCGAGGAGAAGATCAGCAGTCCTATCGGGATATGGGGCTGGCTTATGAGAAAATGGGAGACCCTCAAAAATCATTGGACTTTCTCTACCAAGGAGTCAGTGGTCTTCATGCTCGTAGCCACCCTGGGGTGGATCAGACTTTGCTGATGGAGATCAACCGCCAGATTAGTCGCTATCCAAATTTAGATCAATCGAAAATTGATTCTCGCTTGATTTATCCGATGCCCATGGATGTGCGAGTAGTGATTGAGTGGAATTATGATAGTTCGGACATTGATTTGTGGGTCACGGATCCGAATAAAGAACGAATCTACTATGGGAACAAACTTTCGCAAATCGGCGGACGAATTACAGCGGACGTGACCACTGGCTTTGGGCCAGAAGAATTTACTTTGAAAAAAGCGGTCAAAGGAAATTATCAAATTCAGGTAAATTATTATGGCTCAAGAGAGCAAAAATTCCGTCTTCAAGGGGCTCCGATGATTAAGGCCACGATCTTTACCAATTATGGTCGTCCTACTGAGGAAGGTCAGGATATGATGATCCGAATCAATGATAAACGAGGGACTGTGGACATCGGAGAATTTGAATATTAATTTACAAAATAAATGAAAGCAGGGATGGGAAAAATGAGTAAGAAATGGTTGATAGGATTGTTAGCAGTTGTGGTACTTCTGATCTCCGGTTGTTCCGATAAAGTGGATGTGAATCTGCTGAAAAAAGATGGTGCCCAAGGGTTTCCTCCAAGTGAAGAATTGCTAAAAGAGGCCAAAGCTCTGCCAAAAGAATACAAAAGTGAGAAGAATTTTTCTTTTCGCTATCCTCAAAATTGGGGTGCCTTGGAAACCTATGAGGAAGGCGATGTATCGCTGGATCGGTTGAACGAGAAGGGCGAGCGGACTGACGGAGCTCTCTTTATATCGGTCTATACCAATGAACCTTCTGGGGCTCCTCAGATGGATGAAATCCTTTTTGGGGTCGATACGGAAAAACAACTTAAGGAAGATAAGTGGACGGACATCGAAATCAAGCAAGTGAAAAAGTATAAATGGCAAGATGGGGTCTGGTTTATCACCGAATATGAAGGCAAGTATGATGGGAAAAAAGAATATTGCGAAGAGTATTACTGGGAAGATAGTAAAGGGAATGTGCGAATCTTTGATATAAGTTTCTATCAAAAGGAGTCTTTGGAAAAAGCACGACCGGAATTTTTGAAAATGATTTACTCGGCTCAGATGAAGACCGGGGCTGCTAAGTAGTGTGTAATTTGTGGGGATAGAAAGGACGGAATCGGGCATGAATAAGAAGTGGTTAACTGGAATTGTAATGGTAGTAGCATTTTTATTTCCCTTGTTTTCGAATACTTTGGGGATGGACTTGGGAGGGCAGGCCGAAATGCAGAATTTTCCTCCTAGTGCAGAATTGGTGAATGAAGGTAAAGCCTTGCCCCAAGTTTATCAAAGTGAGAAAAATTTTTCTTTCCGTTATCCTGCCAACTGGGGTGAACTCGAAGTTTATGAGGCGGGAGATGTGTCTGTCAATCGCTTGGACTCTCGTGGCAATGTGATTGATGGATTGTTCTTTGTTTCAGTTTATTCGAACGAGCCAACTGATGCACCCGCCAATGATGTGACTACTTTTGGAAAAGATACGAAAGACCAATTGGAGGAAGATGGATGGTCGAGTGTACAAATCAAAAGTGTGGAGAAATACAATTGGCAGGGCGGAGTATGGTTTATCACTGCCTATGAAGGAATCTATGAGGGTAAAAAAGAGTATTGCGAAGAGTACTATTGGGAAGATAGCCAAGGTAATACTCGGCTTCTGGAT
>JAGOHU010000032.1 GCA_017995975.1 Negativicutes bacterium | reverse complement strand
GTGTTTAACTCTGCCGGGACTGCTACTCAAGGGAGTCTTGGGAAAAAGAAACTAGGTGAATGAGGTGTAAAAAATTACTTTTTTGGTAATTTTTTATTGTGCTGTTAGTGTGGAAATGTTATTATTGTTATAGGATTAGTGGAGAGGAAACCTGATATGAATGGAGATAGTGTACAAGAACAAATCTCTAGAAAGAATTTGTAATGACTTTAAGAAAGCCAAAAAAGAGTATGGCGAAGTAGTTGCTGAAAAGTTATTGTCAACTATCAATCGTATTTGTGCTGCCGAAAATTTGGTAGATATTAGAGATTATTTGCCTATGCGTTTTCATCCTTTGAAGGGTGACCGTGTGGGTACTTATGCATTAGATTTAGGGAAGAAATTAGGCTATCGATTGATTTTGAGACCGATTGATTCTGAGGGGAAGTCATTTACGAATGAGGAAATTTATAATGCGAAAGCGTTGGAAATTAATATTATAAAAATTGAGGAGGTATCGAAACACTATGACTAAAATAGTCTATAACGATATGATTGCCTTCCATCCAGGGTACTATATTTTAGAAATTATTGAAGAACTTGAATTAACACAAAAGGAATTTGGAAATCGGGTTGGAATTACCCCTAAAACTTTATCGCTATTGCTCTCGGGGAACGCAAAAATCAATGTGGAACTTTCTGCGAAACTTGCTAAAAGCCTTGGTACATCGGTTAATTATTGGTTGAATTTGCAAAGTCAATATGATGAAAAAGTTCATTTAATAAATTTAGAAAAAGAAGCCGAAGACGAGTATGAATGTTTAAAGCTTATAAACTATAGTTATTTTGAAAAATTAGGGTTAGTTGAAAAAACGCGAGATAAAGCTAGACGTATTGCGAGCTTATGCAAGTGTTTGACCATATCTAATTTATGTTATTTAAAATCAGATTTGGTTTCAGTTGCTTGCAAAGTAGCGATACCTGCTATGGAACCTAAAAATATCGTGAATCTTAATGCTTGGATTTATGTTGCAAGAAGTTTTTTTACAAAACAAAATGTCGAAAAATTTAGTGTTTCAAAATTAAAAAATGCTCTTGCAGATATCAGAAAACTTGCGCGAGATAATCAGAAAGAGTCTATTAACAAATTAGGGGAAATATTGAATGACTGTGGCGTTCGCTTTGTAGTTCTTCCATATCTTGAAAATTCGGGTATTAATGGATTCCTACAGTGGAAAAGCGAGGCACCCTCGATTGCAATTAATGATCGAGGGAAATCACACGATTTATTTTGGTTTACGGTTTTTCATGAGATTAAGCATATTTTACAAGGACAAAATACAAAATTTGTTTTAGATTTAGATAAAAGTAATTTTGATGATGAGTTAGAAATTGATGCTAATGAATTTGCTCGAGATATACTGATTCCGCCAAAAGAATATGAGCAATTCATATCCCAAGGCAAATTTGATGAGGGGGAGATTATTGATTTTTCTAAAAAAATCTCAATTCATCCCGGGGTTGTCGTTGGTAGATTACATTACGAAAAATATATTGAGTATCGGCAATTAAAAAATTTAAAAGTTCGTTGTGAAGGATTAATAGAGTAGAAAAAAGCTGATCTGGTGCGCTTTGGCACTGGATCAGCTTTTTTTGTTTATTTAAATAGATGATAGGGAAGAGGAGAAAAATTAGAATTGTTTAAATGAGTGGTTTTAGAATTTGATTCGTACGCCACCGTTGAGTTGCCAGCGGGTGTCGATTTCGCCGTTGACGGTTTTGCTGATTTCGATGTAGAGTTTGCCGTTTTCGTTGAATTTGTAGTTGGTTCCTAGGGCGAATTCGAAGCTGGTTCCTTTGGTGTCGATGGAGTCAATTTTGACTCGTTGTCCCTTGTTGCTTGCGTACATGGAGGGGGTTTCGCTGAAGTCTTGGATGAGGGAGGTTTGGAAGTAGACGTTGCCTTTTTTTGCGTCTTTACCAAATTCTTTGCCAAGCAGGATTCCTAGGCGGCCTGTGCCGGTCATGATGCTATCTTGGTGAATGTCTAGGCCGTTGCTGAGGGTGTGATTGCCATTTTCCATGTAGCCTAAATTGAGCTGGGCTTGGGGCTCTACAAAGAAGTTTTTCTTTAGGTCTTTCCGGTAGCCGTATTCGAGGCTAGCTCCGTAGGACATGAGGTCGTAGTCCCCACTGAATTTGTTGTTGTTGATGTCTTGGAAGGAGTAGTCATTGTTGATTTTGGCGCTTCGTAGTACTAGGTCGAGATGATGCCCTTTGTCGCTGATCCAGCTGCCGTAGAGTCCGAGGCCATAGCTGTCGACTTCTCCGCTTCCACGGAAGTAGGTAGAATCTGAGGTCTGATAGTCGAAGAGTCCGCCTAGGTAGAAGTGGCCATTGGAGGCTTTGATTTTTCGATCATAGCCGATTTGCATACCTGTGTAGTCTTGGTCAAATTTTCGATTGTAGGTGCTGGCTTTTACTCGGTTGGAGCCGGTGTAGACTCGAGCCCAGATGCCGTTTTGGGCATCGTCGTTTTCCAGACGGAGGTCTCCTAGTCGGCGCACCATGTGATTGCCTTGGTTTAGCCACGCATTTTGTCCGGATTGTTGGGCATCGATTGCAGTTCGAGGCCCTTCGGAGAGAGTTTTTTTAGAGGTTAGGCTAGAAAGTGAGTTTAAAGAAAGAGTGCCGGCCCCATTATCGCTGATTGTGGGGTTTACAGTGTGACGGAAGAGGACGCCATCGATTTGGCTTTCTTTGCCTGCAACTCCAGTGAGCCCAGTCACTCCGGTAACAATGATAATTGGGGTCGTCGGGGTGAGGGTAGTCACTCCTAAATCTAATTGAGCGGCTACAGTGGGATCATAGCCGATTTGTACATATTGGGTTCCAGCTATGCTTGTTGGAGCATCGATGAAATTAATTTGATCAGAAGTGCCAAGAGCTACATTTGTATTGATTCGGAATACTGCACCATCTTCAAGGTTGGTATTACCAGAAATATCTAGGGTACGGTAAGCCTTATTTGCATTGACTCCAGCCGAGTTGAGATTCCAAGCAGCCATATCCACGACTCCGCCATTGCCAAGGGTGAGGCCTGTTCCGGCAGTTCCAAAGTTGGAGAAGATTTGGCCATCATCAGCAGGGCCATTACCAGTAGGAATCCAGCTTGCCCCATTGGTGAAGGTCAGGTTGCTTTGGGTACCTGTGCCAGCATTGTCAACAAGACCTTTGAGAAATGAATCGGAAGTATCAAACTTTGCGTTGATTTTTCCGGTTGTTGCGATTGATTCTTGATCTGATCGTACTGCAACGTCACCAGTTAGTTGAACTTTTTTACCACCAGCTTGGTTTACATTAATTGTGCCATTTACTGCACCGAGTGCGTCAGCAATTCCTGCTGTTCCGGAAGCCGTCGTTGCTGATGCTGTAATTACAACATCACCTTTTAGATCGATCACTCCAGTTTTGGCCGAAACTCCAAATGCATAGGCTTCAGCATCGGCTCCATTGGCGGTTCCACCATTGGCTACCACATTGATATTGGTATTCCCATCAACGGTGACTACTGTGTTGCTTAGAGTGTTGTAAGCGACAATAATTCCACCAGCGAGAACACCTGCTTTCACAGTTCCAGATGAAATCGCTTCTCCACCAGTTGCAGTGATGTCAGAATTGAAATCTCCATTGATGGTTAGATTGGAATTCATAGAAACTTCAGCAGTCACAACCTTCATAGATGCGTCGGCTGTACCCAAAAAAGTTGATTCTGCTTTTCCGCCAGTTGCGTTGATCTTAGAGGTCACATCTCCTGCGATGTCAATGGTTCCAGCTGACCAGCTTACAATCGTCCTAACGTCTATTCGGCTATCTGCACTGCTGCCTGCAATTGCTTCTCCACCAGTTACTGTAGTAGTAGAATCTACGTTTCCGCCGATTGTAAGTGTATTTACATCAGTTCGAATCACATTTACTTTAACCTGGGAGTCTGAATTTGCGGTTGCAGATGTAGAGGTTCCACCGGTAGTAGTAGTTTTAAAAATAAAGTCATCTCCAATGGTGATGGTACCGGCATCTTTATTGTGAGCTCCAAATACATTAATGGAACTATTGGCGAAACCATCTTGGGCAGTTGCTTTTCCACCAGTGGTAATAATCTCATTTGTTATATTGCCTGCGATAGCGATACTTCCATTGTATGCTTTAAGAGCTTCTACTTCTACTTTGGATGATGCAATTCCGTTTCCAGTACTTAGTGTTGTTTTGCCACCAGTGGTAGTGTTGGTAAAGGTAACATTATCGGCAATCGTGACGGCTCCTCCATTGGTATCGACGAAGACTCCGGTGGCAAAGATATCCGTATAAGCCGAGGTATTTGTACTTGTAGCGATTCCGCCAGTGACGGTACTGTTGACATCAAGGGCATCTCCGATACTTACAGTGCTAGCGGCTTGATTGACATAAATTCCTGACACACGGCTCACTGTGGTTGCAGTATCGGTGGAACTGAGTGCATTCCCACCGATACTGGTAAGGGTGATATCTGCTTTGCCGCCGATGGTGATATTTCCTGGATGATCACTTATCTCATTGAGAGTAATACCAGAAACGGAGCTATTCGAATTGGCTATGTTATTCGTGGAGTCGGCAGAGCCAGCGGTGGCTGTGATATCAATGGTGGCGTTTTTGCCAACGGAAATAACACCGCCGCTACTGCTTAGGTACCATAGTCGTAAACCATCTGAAATTATATTGGCTTCCGCTGTGCCAGCGGAGCTTAGGGCAGTTCCGGCTGTGGTATTTGTTGTAATGGTGACGTTTTCCTTTAGGATGACATTTCCATAGGATATGACACCATAATTATAGGATGCTGCGTTTGCTAAACCGCTGGTGGTGTTGGCAATGCCTGCTTGGGCAGAAGTGGTGATCTGGACGTCTTGGGCGACAATTATTTTTCCGAGTTTGTCCGCATAGATACCGGAAATAAAGGAATTGGAGAATGAAGAACCAGTACCAGCATTGGTAGCTTGGCTTGCAATCGCGGTGGAGTCAATGGTGAGTTTTCCAGCGACTTCAAAAGTACCTACTTTGACAGCAAGTCCTCGGCTTGTGGCACTTGCTTCTAGGAAGGTGGTATTCGAGTCATTCACTTGGCCTGCCTTGGTGAGGCTGGTGGCTGTCCATGAAGGGTCTGTTTCGTCAGGAGTACCAGTGAATTTTACGGAGTTTCCATTGGTAATCCAAGCGATCGAAGTAGATGCGGCTCCACCGGTGGCTGATTTATCTTCGATGGCCTGATAAGTTCGGTTGTCGCCAGATTGGCTATAAATATAGGGGTCGATTGGAGTTCCAGTTCCAGTGATTGTGAAGTCAGAATCGGCTACTTGATCAGCTACTGGGTCGGCAGTGATTTTGACGATGTTGGCATGAGCCGTTTGGGGGAGGGCAAAGCAAGTTAAAGTACCTAGCAAAATTCCGCTGAGGATCATTTTGGTGAGTTGTTTCTTTTTTGTCATGAAATTTTTACTCCTTTTTGGATTATGATAAATTTTGAAAATTTTAAATATTACATTTAAAGTATAAGCTTTTTTGAGGATATTAGGAATGAAAAAAGGTAATTTTACTGAAGAGATTGATCATTTGCATAATTGGGTAAATGTTTTTATTATTTTATGAGATCGGGGGAAAGGCCGGGATTTGTTTATCTGGATAATATGATATGCGGGACGTCGAGGGCGCCGTCCCCTACGGAAATGGGGTGGTGGCTGGGACATTGAGGGTGCCGTCTCCTAGGGAAATGGGTTGGTGGTGGGATGATTGCGGATGTTTTCGGGACGTCGAGGGCGCCGTCCCCTACGAGGTTGGGGTTGTTTTCGGGATGTCGAGGGTGCTGTCCCCTGCGATGTCGGGTTGGTGGTGGGATGATTGAAGATGTATGCGGGATGTCGAGGGCGTCGTCCCCTACGGAAATGGGTTGTTGGTGGGATGATTTTCGATAGAATAGAAAAAAGCCGATCTAATGCACGTTGGCACCGATCAGCTTGGGTTAGATGATTTCTTTGAGGGCAAATCCAATGAGTAGGATGTTTTCTAGGATGAAGAGGCCGGTGGTTATTTTTTTCGGGTTGATTTGGATTTTTTTTTGTAGGCAGGTGTAGATGGCTAGGCCGAAGAGGGTGGGGATGGTGAGGATGCTAAATCCGATGAAGTGCCAATTCAGGTAGGAGTCGGGGTGGCGTAGGATCAGGTAGCCCATAAGGCAAAGAAGGAGGACGAGGAAATTGACCAGCCAACCAAAGTGGGGGCGAAGGGTGGTGATGGAGGGGAATCTGGTTTGGTCCGGGCTAAGGAAGGCGTAGAGCTGGACGATGTGAAGAAGTAGGGCGATCAAAAGTACTAGGAAGGTGATGCTGAGGATGGCTGGGAAGAGCGGATGAATCCGCATGAGTGTGTGTAGCAAGGACTAGGACCTCCTCTAGTATATATAATCGATGAGTCATTTCTCTTTATGGGCAGTTATTTTTTGAAAGGTTGATTTTTTAGGTGAAAAAAATGCATGATTTATTATACTGCTATGATTGGTAGAAGTAAATTTTGTAATTAAAAAAAGTGTTTTATTTGATTGGGTTGGGTGGTGTGTGTGGAGGGTGTATGCGGGATGATTGGGGTTGTTTTCGGGACGTCGAGGGTGCCGTCCCCTACGAGGTTGTGGATGTTTTTGAAATGTTGAGGGTGCTGTTCCCTACGAGGTTGGGGGTGCTCTAGTGTTTCGGTTGGGGGCCAGTAGGATGATGATTTTAGGTGTGTCTAGGCTGAAAGAGGTAGTCTGAGTGGGTTATTTATTTGTGATCATCCACATTTTATGGAAGAGTTCACGGCGAAGTTCTTTGGCGATTTTTTTGAGAGCTTCTTGCTTGCCAAAGCGGTTGCAATAGGGATGTCGATTTGCCTGAACTAGCTTCACTTTGGCCTCATAGGCTTTTTGGATTTCATCAATATAAGGTTGGAAAAGAATAGAGGATTGGTGCCAAGTTAGGTCGTTGAAAGAATATTTATTGACTAGATTTTTCTCGTAATAATCAAAATTTCCGTTTTTTAAGCGACGACGAATGAGTCGCCGATCTTCTGGGCGAGTAGAGCCATCTCGATAAATGGGAGTTTTCTTGCGGCTTCGAGTCATTTCAATCTCCTTTTGTATTTATAGAATTCAAGGGGTAGGTAGATTTATTGGCTATTTAGCTGGGATGTTTTTTGATATTCAGTAGGATGATGATCCCAGATGGGTCTAGGCTGAAAGAGTCAGTCTGAGTGGAGAGGTTTGCATAATGGGACTTTTTTTGTGTTTTGATGAATTTAAGTGGATTCTATCACGATAATAGGGAAAACTTCAAAATATTAATTAGTTTTTATTGATTATTTACAGGTGATTTATTTCACGTGTAGAATTTATAGTAAGTGTGAAGTGGTTATAAATATTTTTAAGTTCTTTATAGAAAGGAAGTTGAGTAGATGAATTGGAAAAAAGTGTTGGTGGCTTCGGTGGTGGGGTGCTCTGTGATGGGGACTTCTTTTGCGGCTTGGCAGGAGAAGGAGGTCGTACCTGCGGAGTATGAAAAAATTGCGTATAATGGGGCTGAAAAATTATTTTGGCTTTCAAGCTCGGGCGAAGAAATGCCAAGTCAGTATCATCAGTTAGGTGATAAGACAAGAGTAATCCCAGTGGGTAAAGAATTAGTTTCTTATAAAATTAAGTATTACCAAAATAAACCGTTACTTCAAATTCGTTCCACAGGTTCAAAGGAAGAAGTTGGCTTGATAGATTTGAATGGTACAGAAGTTTTAGCGCCAATTAAGACAAAGGAACTTTTGAGTTATCAAGATAGTGGAATTGTTCGCACTAAAGAGGGACTTTTTGAAAAGGGAGAGCTTATTTTACCTGCGAAAAAAGATGAGTATTTTTATCAAGAATCTCATTTTGAGGATGGATGGTATTCGAATAAAAGAGATAAGAATAAGATATTTAATCGTAAAGGGGAAACACTTTTTGAAGTGCCATATACAGAAGAATTTTGGATTTTATCTAAAGATTTTGTGTATGGTAAATCGAATGGAAAAGATGGAAAGCCAAAAGGATATCGGCTTTGGAATTGGGAAAATAAAGAGATAACTCCTATTGAGGTAGGCTTTCAAGATGTTAGCTTTTTGACCGGATCAAAGGGCTTGAATGGTATGCTCGGAAAGACAAAGGCGGGCTGGGCTTTTTATCCTTATGAGGGCGATGGGAAATTTGGGTCTCCTGAACCAATGGCTTTCAAGTTTAAAGGATTAAGTAATGGTTCTGAGGTATCTCCAGGTCTTTATAGTCTGTATGAAACTGGAAAATATGATGATTTGATTTTGGACTTGAAGAGCCAAAAATCTTATCCGAAAGCAGATCGCCTAGTGGCTAATGGGACTCGGTTAGTTCAGGAAGAGATTGTCCAAAAGAAATCGTTTATTCCATTGATTGTGCCTATTTCAGGAGGAGGTTTTCTTGCAATGGGGGACACGATTCGTGGGAATGAGAGATTGCGGTATCGAGTGACTGGATTAGATGGAGTGAAAATTATTGATCTTTGGGAATCTACTGAGTTTGGTGAAAAAGTAATGATTAATCGTAAAAAAGGGGAAACTCGGATTTATGATTATAATGGCAATGTGTTGAAGGAATTTAAGTCCACCAAGGAAGGCTATATTCCTATGGTTGGAAAGTATAAAAATTCCGGTGAGGCTGATGAGCCTTTGGCTGGTAGTATGTGGCCTGGAGATGGAAAGTATCAACCTTATTTTGATGGCACTGGCTGGGGGATTTTGGATAAAGATACTGGGGTTGATTATCTAGCTCCGGATGCCAAGTATGGCTATATTATTTCGGTGGATAAAGAGGGCAAGCGTTTTTGGACTTTATTTGGTAGCGGGGAAGGGAAAGAACGTCGCTATGGGGTAAAGCAGTTTGATCTGGTTCAATAGATAGAGCTCGGTTGGTTTGGCTGATTGGATTGAAGGATAAGGCGTGAGGAGGAGTGTTTTTGATTTTGTGGAAGAAGTCTGTGGTAGCATCGCTGGTATTTTCTTGTTTGGCTGGGACTGGTTTGGCCGCTTGGGAGGAAAAGGCGGTGGTGCCGGTAGAGTATCAAAAAGTCGAGTATCAGGCGGAGGGGGAGTTTTTTTGGCTCCAGAAGCCTGGGGAGAAGAAGCCACGAAGCTATTATTTGTTGTCTGGTGAGTTGAAGTCTTTACCTGATGGGGTGGAGTTGCGCGATAAAGAGGTGACTTATGGTAGTTCTTCGGGTGAGCCGCTGCTTCAGGTCAGTCAGGGCGGGAAAAAGACTTTGATGAGTTTGCGGGAAGGTCGGGTTGCTGAGGGGCCGGGGTCTAAAGGTCTTCAAAAGCGTGCCGAAGTGATGCTTCCAGGGGGAGTGACTTTTCGGAGTACTCTTCTTCTCCGTCGCTATGTGGAGGAAAATGGGGAGTATGTAGAAAAATTCGAGGGGGTCTTTGGTCTGACTTCTTCGGGCTGGAAGGTGTATCCTTATTTGGGAGAGAAGAATTTTGGTGAGCCCATTTCGATTGGGACGAAAGAGAATGATTATCAGACTGCGGTTGCTTTGCAGGAAGGGTATTATCGGTTGGGACGCTCTCAGGAGGATGGGGACGCTTTGCTGGATCTTAAAAATAAGTTGGTCCGGAATGATGCCAATGGGGTGGCGAAAGATGGGACTCGTTTTACTCAAGAGAAGTGGGTTGGTTCGCCGATTAAAATGCCTGGGATGATTGTGATGGGTGGCGGTTTTTTTGGCGGATTGGTCTCTGGGGCTACCTATGGTGTCTTTTCGGGGGGAAGTAATTCCAATCATATCATTCGGTTGCGAGATGAAAAGGGTGGAGAAATTACGACTTTTTGGGAAGCTATTTCTTTAGGAGAAAATTATATTGGGAATCGGTACAAAGCCGAAACTCGTATTGTGGATTATGATGGCAATGGGGTGCGTAGCTTCTCTTCTGCGAAGGAAGGCTATCTGCCTCTGCTTGGGAAGTATGATCTGCCAGAGCAGGAGGAAGGAAAGCCTCGAGTCTTTGGAAAAGCTGACTGGAGTAATTGGCCTGGGGAGGGCCGTTATCAGCCTTACTATCGCTATGGTCAGTGGAGTGTTTTTGATTTTACCACTGGGAATGAGTTGGTTGATCCGGAGCCCCGGTTTGGACAGATTATCAAAGTGAGTCCAGATGGAAACTCTTTCTGGAGCTTGATTGAAGAAGGCAAGGGGAAAGACAGACGCTTTGGAGTGAAGCGGTTTGATCTGGTTCAATAAGATTTGTTGATCTAATTATTTTTATAAATTGGTGAAGTAGAGAAAGAAAGGATGATTGATTTTGGTGTTGTGGAAGAAGAGTCTGGTCGCTTCGTTGGTATTGTCCTGCTTGGCTGGGACTGGTTTGGCCGCTTGGGAGGAAAAGGAAATCCTGCCAGTAGAGTATCAAAAAATTGAATATAAGGCGGAAGGTAAGCTTTTTTGGCTGCAAAAGCCGGGAGAGAAGAGACCGGTTTCTTTTTATCAATTGGAAAAAGGGCTGATCCAGTTACCTAAGGCTTTGGAGCTGGATAGCCGGGATCTGGTGATGAGTGAGTATGCTTATGATGGTTTTACTGGGGCGGCGACTCAGCCTTTGATTCAGGTACAAGATTCTACGGATAAATCTCAAAAGGGACTTTTGGGAGTAGATGGTAAGCTCGTATTGCCTTTGGGAAAATATGGGAATAAATTTACTTATTATGCCGATGGGGTTGTGCTTGGGAAAAAAGAAGTTTTTAAGGATGGCGAAAAAGTAGGCGAATTAAAAAATCCAGTCCGTGCTCCCGGTGGGCCGGATATTTGGTATAACCTATTTAAGAAAAAAGAGGTTTATAATTCTGCTGGCGAAGTACTGGCAAAGCCTGAATTTGCAGGGGAGTTTTTCTACTATCATGATGAGATGATCTTGGCAAAGTCGGATGGAAAAGATAAGAAACCCAAGCGAGTACGAGTGTGGAATTCGGATGGGGAGGAAATCACTCCAACCGAAGAGGGCTTTAAAGATGCTTTGCTTTTGAAGAAGACTGTGGAAAAAAAGGGAATTTTGACCAATGAAATCTACGGGATCTTTGGACGCCACGAAAAAGGGGAGTGGAAGCTTTATCTTTATGAAGGTCAAGGTAAATTTGCTGCCCCGATTGAGATCGATGCTCGAGAGAGTATGTATCTGGATGCTCAGGAGGTCAAGCCAGGCTTTTATCGGATGGGGAGACCCAAGGATGATGGGGATCATTTATTGGATGTGAAAAATAGAATCGTCCGAGAAGATGCCAATGGAATCGAGTTTAACGATACTCGCTATACTCAGCAAAAATGGGTAGATGCTCCTTTTGCAGTGCCGATTTTTATTGGTCCTGTTTTTACAAATATTTATGTCTATGGTGCCAATAGTCATATGATTCGCTTGCGTGATGAAAATGGCAAGGAAATCACCACTTTGTGGGGAGCGGTTTATCCGATGGAGAATTTCATCGTAACCCGTCACAATAAAGAGACCAAGATCATTGACTATAATAATCAAGTGCAAAGAAGCTTTAATGAATCAAAGGTTGGCTTTATTCCTTTGGTCGGGAAATATGATATTCCAGAACAAGAAGAAGGAAAGCCTCTTGTGGTAGGATCAACTGACTGGGAAAATTGGCCTGGTCTTGGACGCTATCAGCCCTATTATCGTTATGGTGAGTGGAGTGTTATGGATATGAATACTGCAAAAGAACATATCTCACCAGAGCAGCGCTTTGGCCGGATCATCAAAGTAAGCGATGATGGGAATACTTTCTGGAGCTTGATCGAAGAAGGCAAAGGAAAAGAACGACGTTTTGGAATCAAGCGTTTTGATATGAAGTAGAATTTTTTTGATCGATCAAGTAGGTCGAGTTATGAGAAAGAGCCTTGCATGTGCAGGGCTCTTTCTTTGTAGTGGTTATAGTATCTGCATATCTGTACCGGTGTGACTGCTGTTTCTCAAGGAGTGTAACGACAAAGAGAAATAAAGAGGAGCCCCATCACTGCCTTGGCAACTGGCAAGCGTAGTGTAGACAGAGCCTAGTCATAGTGGTGCACTTTGGATTGCATACGATTAGTCGTTTTCTTTATGCCCTAGTGAAAAAACAATCGGCGCTGCATTTGAGTTATGCTATTGACCGAATTATCTAATCATGATATAAAATAAATGAATTGAAGAAAAAGGGAGTGTCTTGATGTCGGTGATTCTGTAAGGGTAATAGGTTAAGCATACAAAAGGAGCAGTGAGTGCTCTTGTTTGGGTTGCGAAAAACTGCCTTATAGATTGATGACATCATTTATAGTGATATAATGGTGCAATTTGTGGTGCAGTGAGATACTGCACTTTTTTAGTTTCTTTCTATAAGGCGAAGAATAGAGAGGAAGAATAGAATGAATCGATTTACAAACCAGTTTATGGAAAATCCTAAAAATGTGGAATTTTTAAAAGAAACGATGATGGGGCCCAATGCGATGCGAGTGACAGAGGAATTGGCATCTCACTTGACGATTACTGAGAATATGCGGGTACTTGATTTGGGTTGTGGGAAAGGACTCTCTTCACTTCTATTAGCAAAAAAATATGGGGTGTCTGTGGTTGCGGCAGATTTGTGGATTTCTCCTACGGAAAATAATGAGCGTTTTCAATCTCTAGGGATTGATGAGCAGGTGATGCCCATTTCGGTGGATGCTACTCAGG
>JAGOHU010000164.1 GCA_017995975.1 Negativicutes bacterium | reverse complement strand
CGATAATTGGCTCTGCAATCTTGGTAGGCACTTCTTCATAATGGTCAAATTTACGATCATACCGTCCTCGTCCTTGCGTCAAGGAGCGAAGCTCGGTCGGATAGACTGCCAGCTCAGCCAAAGGCACAAGGGCTCTGACGATACTTCTACCCTTCTCGTCTTCCATACTTTCCATCCCAAGAATTCGACCTCGTCGGCTATTCAGGTCGCCTACCACATCACCCATATAGGATTCGGGTATATTGACCTCAATCTGATAAATCGGTTCGAGTAGCACAGGCTTTGCTTCCAACATTCCTTTTCTAAAAGCTTGGAAAGTAGCCATCTTAAAAGCCAACTCAGAAGAATCCACCGAATGAGAAGACCCATCATACAAAGTCACCTTCATATCCACTACCTGGCAATGAGCCAAAGGCCCCTTCTTGATGCACTCTTGCAAACCTTTCTCCACCGCTGGAATATATTGGCGTGGCACTGCGCCTCCGACTACCGAATCAACGAACTCAATCCCAGTACCTTCCGGTAAAGGCTCCATCTTCAACCACACATGACCAAATTGCCCATGACCACCGGTTTGCTTTTTGTGGCGGCCTTCGGCTTGGATGGCCCCTCGAATCGTTTCTCGATAAGGAACTTTTGGAGACTTCAGTATAATCTCTACCCCAAATTTCCGCTTGATCTTTTCGGTCATCACATCCAGCTGTTGCTCTCCAATCCCTCGGATCAAAATCTCGCCACTGTCCCGATCTTTTTCAATATGCAAAGTCGGATCCTCTTCGGAAATACGCAGTAAAGCTTGACCGATCTTATCTTCATCCCCTTTTTTCTTTGCTTCTAAGGATTTCAAGAGCATAGGCTTTACATAATTCAGAGGTAGAAAAGTGATCGGAGCTTCCTTCGCCGCCAAAGTATCTCCTGTACTTGTATCTTGAAGCTTAGAAACCACCCCTACATCGCCTGCATAAAGAGTCTTCAAAGACTCTTGAGCCTTCCCACGCATGGAGAAGAGGTCGCCGATCTTTTCCATCTTCTCTTTATTCACATTATAAAGAGGCATATCTGATTTTAAGACCCCACTTACTACTTTAATAAAGCTAAGCCGCCCTACAAAAGGATCTGCAGTGGTTTTAAAAACAAAAGCCGAAAAGGGATCAGAGAATTTTCGCACCACTTCATTCCCAGCTCCATCAATGCCAATACTTCGGCTCTCGGTGGGCTTGGGGAAATAATATTTGAAGTCCGCCATCATCTGAATTCCCCCAATATTTTTTAGCATAGCTCCGCAAAATACTGGAAACAATCCACGCTCAGCGATGGAACGACGGATCCCTTCGCGAAATTCTTCTACTGTAAGCTCCTGGCCCTCTAAATACTTGTTGGTCCATTCTTCTTCCTGCTCAGCTGCATACTCCATCAGAGCACTTCGCCACTCTTCTACCAATTCTTCCATATCCGCAGGAATCGGGACTTCTTCCCACTTCATCCCAGTCTCATCACCACTTTTGTAAGCTTTCTTGCTAACCAGATCAATGGTTCCACAATAGCTTTGCTCCACTCCAATGGGCAACTGTAAAGGAAAAACTTTCGTTCCTCCAAAAAATTCTCGCAATTGAGTTAAGGACTTGAAGAAATCCGCATTTTCTCGATCCATTTTATTAATAAAAAAGCCACAAGGAAGGTTTTCTTTTTCCACATAGCGCCAGCTATTCTCAGTCTCTACTTGCACCCCAGATGTAGCACACACCACCATCAGACTACTATCGGCGGCTCTCAGGGCACTGGCTACCTCGCCCACAAAGTCTCCATAGCCTGGAGCATCTAGGAAATTATACTTGTACCCGTCTTTTTCACATGCTGCCAAGGTAATTTGTATGGTCACTTTCCGCTGGACCTCTTCGGGCTCAAAGTCACCGATCGCAGTACCATCTAAGACCTTTCCCAACCGATTCGTTGCACCAGCTGAATAAAGCAGTCCTTCCAATAAACTTGTTTTCCCTGACCCATCATGACCCAACAGGGCAATATTACGGATATTTTCAGTTTGATACTCCTTCATAGTTGATTCACTCCTTTAAAATTGAAATCAGGACTCTATTAGAAAAAATATTGTTCGACTATTTGAAATTTTCTGTTTTTTATTAAAAAATCCTTCTCTAATTAGCAAAATAAAATGAAAAAATCAAATTTAATGTAAAAAAAAAGTAATCAGCAATAAATGCTAACTACTCTTGAGCCACTCTTTTTCCTATGAAAAAAATAATTTAATTTCTCGCTCCGCACTTTCTGCCGAATCCGAACCGTGGACCAGATTCTCGGAAGTTTTGACTCCGAAATCGCCCCGAATCGTTCCGGGTAAAGCCTCGATCGGATTGGTAACTCCCATCAAAGTCCTCATACCAGAAATCGCTTGAGGACCTTCTACAATCATGGCTACCAAAGGATCAGAAGTCATAAATTGGACCAAGCTTTGAAAAAAAGGTTTCCCTTTGTGCTCTCCATAATGAATCTCAGCCAATTCAATCGGTAAAGTCATCATCCTCATTTCGGCAATCCGAAAGCCCTTACGTTCAATTCGATCAATAATTTTCCCCACCAGCCTGCGATGTACTCCATCTGGCTTGATCAAAATAAGTGTCCGTTCCATAAGCTATTCCCCCTTATCTTGAGAGTATTCCACAGCACGACGGCGATAACCTGCCCCAGCTCCTAAAATGATTCGTTCCTTCTCTTCTTCCGTAATCGGTCGAACTACCTGAGCTGGGTTTCCCATGATCAACGAATTAGGTGGAAACTTTTTCTTTTGAGTAATCAAGGAACCCGCTGCAACAATCGAAAATTCGCCAATTTCTACACCGGTCATCACAATCGACCCCATGCCAATCAAGCACGAATCCCCTATGGTACAACCGTGCAAAAGCACATTATGCCCTACAGTCACATTCTTCCCCACAATGCAAGGAATGCCTCGTCCCACATGGACTGTCGAATTATCTTGAATATTGGTACCTTCGCCAATTCGGATTTCTCCCACATCACCCCGCAAGACCGAATTGAACCAAATCCCGCAATCTTTTTCAATTTTGACCTTCCCAATGATTCGGACTCCATCGGCTAAAAATACACTTTCGTCAATTTCAGGAAACTCATTTAAATAAGAAATTATTGTTCGCTCCATATCAAGACCTCCTCCTGTAGAAATATTGTAGCACATGCCCAACCTCAACGGTTTCAATTGTCCTTTCTATTAGATTATGGTTTAATAATAATAAATGATGATCCAGATTCGAGGAGGAGATTTACATGGGAAAATACCTTGGAAAGACTTGGGACGAATGGAATCAACTCGGTGCTGAGAACACCGTATTATCCATCCTCAGCCAACCAAAAGCTTGGGAAGATACCCTCAATGCGATTGAAGAACAAAAGCATATTTCAAAATTTGTTCAAGACTTTATACATCACAATCCAAATGGCCGAATCATTCTTACGGGAACCATCAGTTCGGCTTATGCTTGTGATATTGCAGTACCCTTTTTGCACTATCGAAAAGACTATCGCTTTGTCTCCATTCCAAGTACCGATATCGTACCCTCTCCAGGACATTACTTAGATAGCAAAATCCCAACCTTATTTGTCACCCTCTCTCGCTCAGGCAATACACCCGAACAAATCGGAGCATACAATTTAGTAAAAACAGAAGTAAAAAACTACAAGCACTTACTCATCACTTGCCACCAAGAAAGCGAATTGGCTGAGCTGTCTAAAAAAGATCCGAACTCAGAAACTTTATTTTTGCCCGAATTAGCAAATGATCGCTCTTTCTCCATGCTTAGTAGCTTTACCTCTTCTCTTTTGGCCCTTCTAATGGTTTTTGAAAATGATCCAAAGACTCGTAGCGAAGACTTCCGCAAGGTTGCAAAGCACGCCGAAAAAGTGATACAAAAATTGTGGCCTTCTATTTTTGACCTAGCCCAAGAAGATTTCAAAAAAGTGATCTTCGTCGGCACCGAC
>JAGOHU010000031.1 GCA_017995975.1 Negativicutes bacterium | reverse complement strand
TAATTTGTATGTAAATATTTAATTATGCAAATTATTTGATTTAAAAGAAAATAATATTTGGTGCATTTTCTGCACATGTAATTTTATCCAGAAAAAACATTATATTTATCAAATTAATATTTTTTTTATTTTTTTCGAAAAATATTAATCACAAAATAAACATTAAATATATTGATAAAAGAGTCCATCCTGTACACAATAGAAAAATAGAATACCCCTACCGATTTTTGGCAATCGAAGTTGAATATTCCACTCTGGATATTGTTTAGTCAAAAGCAACTTATCACCAGTAGTAATTGCAATAAAAGAGATAAAATGATCTTTCTCCATCTCATGATTACTAGAAATATACCACTCCGTTTCTATCTGCTCTACTTCAAGCTGATGATCCTCATCTGTTTTCTTAGCTTCCGCTGGCTCCATCTTTCTAGCACAACAAGAGATAGAAGCTTCACCAGTACTGGTGAGAATATTTCCACAGTCATTACACAGATAAAATTTTATTTTCTTCATATTTCCTCCGATCGCTTCATTCGACTCTAAATTTCCAGATAAAATCATTTCAATATCGATCCCTAATATCTTAGACAACTTGGGCAATAAAGATACATCAGGACACCCTAACCCACGCTCCCACTTGGAGACTGTCTTATCGCTAATATTCATCAGATCCGCCAACGACTTTTGAGTCAAGTTCTTTTCTCTTCGAATCTGATAAATCAGTTCCCCTACTTTTTGACAATCCATATTTTTCTACCTCCAAGCCTAATTATATCTTTTAATAATATTCATTCAATCAACGCTCCGTAGAGTTTTTGATAAAGCAAAAGCACCCACTAGGGTGCTTTTTATCTTTTAAAACGATCATTTTTAGTAGAGTGATGTTCTTCCCCAGATATAATCGATTTTAAATACAGAAAAATATTACCTTTAGTGATCAATATATAAATCACTATACTAATTGGAATAAAAACAAAAAAAACTTTTGTTTTTAGACTTGTGTTAAGAAAAAGAAATACTGGAGATGTAATAGCAGACATCAATGCTCCAACAACAATCATATACTTAGGTATACGCAAAAAAATACTTTTCATTTCTTTTACAGTAGAAGATTCAGATATACCATCATAAGCTCCATAAGAATCAAATTTTAAGATTACATAAATAATGAGAAGCATCAAAGCGCTAAAAGGTGAAATATAATGCCTAAAAAAATAATGAACATCAGGAAAGGTTTGCGACAATTCTCGAAAATGAAAGTAATAACAATCAAGAAGTTTTGCCCCAAAAACAAAAGATAGTAAATTATCAATATTTTAATTCGGTACTATAGAAACTTTTACACAATCTTAGTTGTCCAGTCTTCTACATTCCAAATATCAGTCACCCAGTCTTGATAAAATTCTGGTTCATGAGATACGAGAAGTACTGTCCCTTTGAAGGCAGTCAAAGCTCGTTTGAGTTCTGCTTTAGCATCTACATCCAAGTGATTGGTCGGTTCATCAAGAATCAGCCAGTTGGCAGGGTCCATCATGAGTTTGCAAAGTCGTACTTTAGCATTTTCTCCCCCGCTGAGAACGACCATTTGGCTGGTGATATGTTCGTTGGTCAGCCCGCAGAGGGCCAAGGCTTGACGTACTTCGTAGTTGGTCATGCCTGGATAGGTACTCCAGATTTCCTCTAAAGCCGTCCGCCCAGTATCTTCGATCGCTTCTTGTTCAAAGTAACCAATTTGGAGATAATCGCCCCGTTCGATTGTTCCTGTAAGTGGCTTGATTTGTCCCAATATGGTTTTCAAGAGGGTACTTTTCCCGAGTCCGTTCACACCACAAATAGCGATTTTTTGATTTCGTTCCATTTGAAAGCTTACAGGACGAGTCAAAGGCTCATCGTAACCAATAATCAAATCTTTTGCTTCCACTACAACTCGGCTTGGTGTACGAGCTTCTTTAAAATTAAATTTCGGTTTGATTCGTTCGGTAGGTTTTTCGAGCATTTCCATTCGATCCAGTTGCTTCTGGCGGCTTTTCGCTCGCCCAGTTGTCGAAAAACGCGCTTTGTTACGAGCCACAAAGTCTTGTAGCTTCGCTACCTCGTCTTGTTGGCGGTCATAAGCATTCATATGTTGTTGTTTGCGAATCTGGTGCAATTCTATGAATTTCATGTAATCACCGCTATAACGAGTCAAGGTCGCATTTTCTACATGATAAACCACATTAATCACTTGATTTATAAATTCAGTTTCATGAGAAACCAAGATGAAGCTATTTTCATAGTTCTGCAAGAATCGGGTCAACCAAATAATATGATCTTCGTCCAGATAGTTAGTCGGTTCATCCAAGATCAAAATGGTAGGATTTTTAAGAAGCAATTTGGTAAGAAGTACTTTACTTCGTTGTCCTCCCGAAAGCTCCGCCACGTCTCGGTCAAGCCCAATGCCTTGAAGACCAAGCCCCGCCGCTACCTCTTCGATTTTCGTATCTAATTCATAAAACCCACTATTCTCAAGAATGGTTTGGATTTCCCCAACTTCTTCCATCAGCTTGTCCAACTCTTCTGGTGTAGCATCTCCCATTTTGTCATACATGGCCAGCATCTCAGTCTCAAGAGTAAACATTTCTTCAAAAGCTTCCCGCAGTATCTCTCGAATCGATTTCCCTTTTGTCAAAATTGTATGCTGATCCAGATAGCCTACTGTCACATGACGAGACCATTCAACTTTTCCTTCATCCGGCATAAGTTGACCAGTAATAATATTTAAAAAGGTCGATTTCCCTTCTCCGTTTGCTCCTACAAGACCTACATGCTCGCCTTTCAAGAGACGAAAGCTAGCCTCTTCCAAAATCCGTCGTGCTCCAAAACCATGAGTCACTTTCTCTACTGTCAAAACACTCATCTTACTCCACCTTTTCTACTCAATAAAAAATGAATCTTTCCTCATCAGAAGAAACATTCATTTTCACTCTACATAATATAAATAATATACCCGATATGAGGCTCTCAATCAAGAATAATCTTTACTATTATTAGATTGATTTCCCCTTATCTACCAGCTCACCCACACTAGCTTATTCTTCCCAGATCGAATCATCAAAAGGATCAACTGGCTTATTCTCCGTTTTTTCTTGCCCTCGTAACTTACCACTAATCTTGATGTCGATTAAGTAGGACATCAAAGGGACAATCAAAAAATTAAATGGAAAGATTGGTAAAGAAATGATTCCCAAAGCTAGTGCCAATAAAGTCACCAGTATATGAGCAAGAATATGCCATGACGAGTAATACCAAATACTGATAATAGTACTAACTAGAAACACGGATCCCATTGCTCCTATGGCTGCCGGGATAACTAAAAGTACCATTGCAAACCCACCATGTCCATCCATTCCTTCAAACATTGTCGACCAAAGAAGGATAAAGCATAGCGGAGCTGATAATATTACCCAAATAGTTCGAACAATTGCGATTTTCCTTCGGTATGTCTGTTCCATTTCTAACGAAGCTGAAACACTGAAATCAGGCTTGTTCTGATCCTTACTCATATACTCCAATTCTCCCTATCATCATTCTACCGTTCCCCTACCTGTATCAGTTCTTTTACAAAGTGGTTTGCTGGGGATTGGCGGATTCTTTCAGGACAATCGAATTGTTGGATACGCCCCTCATGGAGGATCAGCACTTTCGTACCTAATTTAAAGGCTTCTCGTACATCATGGGTGACAAAGAGAATGGTTGTTCCCAGTTCTGTATAAATTTTCAGAAGCTCTTCTTGTAGGGAGAGCCGAGTAATCTCATCTACTGCTCCAAATGGTTCATCCATCAAAAGAATTTTAGGATTGGCCGCTAACGCTCTGGCGATACCTACTCGCTGCTTCTGCCCGCCGCTGAGTTCGTCTGGATAGCGATTGAGAATGTCTGGCTCCAGATTGATGGTTTGTAGCAGTTCCACCACTCGCTTTCTATTGTTCCCTTGGTTCTTCCCATCTAGGTGAAGTACATAGGTGATATTCTCTTCAATAGTCATATGAGGAAAAAGTCCGATCCCTTGGATCACATAGCCAATTCGTCTACGTAGTCGAGTCTGGTCAATCTGGGAGATATCAACTCCCTCGACTTGGATCATTCCCCTCTCAGGAGCGATCAAGCCATTCACCAGTTTAATCAAGGTACTCTTGCCGGAACCAGAAGTCCCAATAATTGTGATCAACTCACCCGCTGCAATGGATAAGGAGAAGTTGTTCAACACTTGACGATCTCCATAGGATTTACTTACTTGATCAAATCGAATCACTTCTTCACCTCCAGTAAACCTTTGCTAAGGAGAAATTCTCTAGCCACATCTTGCTCATTTCGTCCATTGGTCTCTACCTCATGGTTCATACGAGCCATATCGGCTTCAGTGATCTTGTCTTCCAGTAGTCCGAGTATTCCTTTGAGACTTGGATTTTTCTGCAAAGTATCTTGCCGTACCACCAGCCCACAGTAATAAGACTCAAAGTAGTTTCGATCATCTTTCAAAAGTACAAGCTCTGGATTGCTAAGTTGCCCATCTGTGGTAAATACAGTGATCACATCCACCTGCTTGGAAAGTAGGGCTTTATATTTGAGCCCTATGTCCATATCGATTGGTTTTGCAAAGGTAAATCCGTATCCCTTGCTAAGTCCCAAATAACCGTCATCTCGCTCAAAAAAGTCGTATTCTGCTCCAAATACAAGCCCTTGCGAGTGTTTCGCTAGGTCTGAGTAAGTAGTGATTCCATATTGATCAGCCATCTCTTTTCGAATGGCCAGACCAAAAGTATTATTAAAGCCCAATAAAGGCCCCCATTCCAAGTGATACTGCTCTTTGTATTCTTTTTGCAATTCAGGATAAAGCTCTCCAAAAGGTGGGTTGACTTTCTTCTTCAAGACAAAGCTCCAGCTTGTGCCAGTGTACTCCGGATATAGATCAAAAGTACCTTTTAACAACGCCGGATGAATGTTGCTCGTACCGCCCCCAACGCCTTTCACTAGTTTCACTGAGTAATTGCCTTTTTCTTCCAGTACCATAGAGAGCATTTCGCCCATGATCAATTGCTCAGTCATTGGCTTAGTTGCAATGGTGATCTCTTTCTTTGGCTCTTCACTCATCATAAAAGGGATCAAGGCCAAAAGCCCGATCACAATTAATCCACCAAAAAGAATCCGCTTCCCACTTCCACCTCTGCGGCGGGTCACCGACTTCTCTATCAGACCGATCAGAAAGTCCGCCCCCAGAGCTAATAAAGCCACACCCAAGCTCCCAGCCAGAGTCATCGCTTCATTATAGGTCGTAATACCCCGATAAATAGCTACCCCTAGACCACCAGCTCCAATAAACGAAGCAATCCCAGCTAAAGCAATGGTCATCACCACCATATTGCGAAACCCTGCCAAAATCATCGGCAAAGCCAAAGGTAGCTTTATCTTAAAAAGAATCTGAGAAGGAGAACTTCCCATCCCCTTCGCCGCCTCCAGTATATCCCCATCAATTCCCTGAATCCCTGCATAGGTATTACGAGTCATAGGCAAAAGACCATAAATCGTCAAAGCAATCATGGCTGTCCGATTACCAATCCCAGAAAAAGGAATCAAAAAACCTAACAGAGAAATCGACGGAATCGTATAAACAAAACTCACCAACCCCAAAATCGGCGCCGAAAAATTCCGCCTCTCACTCATCAAAATCCCCAGAAAAACACCAATCAAGCTAGCAAAGAAAATTGCAATCCCCGAAATCAGCAAATGCTCCCCTGCCAACCCTAGAAAAAACGACCACCGACTCGACACCAAACTCACCAAATCACTTAGCATTTAAACAACCTTTCTCTCCATACCCATCAAAAAATAACAAAATCAGTAAGGGATTCTAAATAAATCTCTTTTTATTTAATATGTCCATTTTGTTTTCACTCAAATATGATTTTGTTTAAAATCCCTTATGCATAAAAAATATCCTCTTTTTTCTTGTGATATGCTCTCAATCTCTCACATTCTCCCACTCATCTACCTTAAACCCAACCAGCACTTTATCTTTCCCTACCAATATCGGCCTTTTCACCAACATTCCATCGGTGGCGAGTAAGGAAAATTGTTCTTCTTCGGTCATGGTAGGTAGTTTCTTTGCTAGCTCTAGCCCTTTGTAGACCAGTCCGCTGGTATTGAAGAATCTTTTGAGAGGAAGTCCGCTTAGTTTGTGCCATTTTTTGAGTTCTTCTACAGTTGGGTTGTCGTCTTTGATGTGACGATCTGTATATTCGATTTTATTTTCATCAAGCCATTTTTTCGCTTTTTGGCAGGTGGTGCATTTTGGGTACTCTACAAACAAATATTTCATGGTAAACACTCCTTTGATTTATTTCCACTTATTTAACCGCGATATTTCCACGATCTGCTAACTCCAATTGCCAATCACTTTCTTTTTTTATTTGTTCATTAGCTTGAGTTCGTCAATGACATCATCAGTAATATCAATACCACCTGTAACAACTTGATCTTTTCTAATTACAATACTAATATTTTTTTTGATCCGAACCCTTTCAGTGGCAATGTGTATTTCTTTTGTGATTCCAAGCATAATTTGATCTAATTCTCGCCCCTGATCTTGTGCCAATTTCACATAAAAATTAACATCTACATTGTTACTATCAGCCTCGTTCTCTTTGAATATTTCAGCTTTTTTTCGATAAGCTTGTTTTACTTGTTCTCGTTTTTTCTCTATTTCATTCCATTTAGGATGATTGTAAAAAAGTCGTTTTTCATCAACATACCCAACGAATGGTATTGTGTTCGGTGTAGCTAAAGCAATACCATTCAATAAAAATATCAGAAAGCATACTGCTAAAATAATTTTATTCATTGCTCACTCTCCTTAAATTTCTACTACTGAATCATTTTCGTAAATTCTATTTATATTTATATTTTATAAAAGCTTCATTCGTTTGAGAGCCAGATAGCTCAGGCAAAGTACGGAAGCCATTAGCCCTAGCACCATATAGTATCCGTATTCATGTTGCAATTCGGGCATATTGGCAAAGTTCATCCCGTAGATGCCTGAGATCACCATAAGAGGAGTCAGGAGGACTGTAAAGATGGTGAGTTTGTTGATCATATTATTAGTTCGTGAAGTGACGGCTGAGTCATAAAGGTTCACTAGGTGTCCTGCTTTTTCACAGATATCTTCGGAAAAGGTATAAATCCGATTCATCTGGACATCAATGCCCCGGAAATATCGCATCATTTTGTTGGGGATCATTTCATTTTCATTCAATACCAATTGGTCCCCAATATAGAGTAAATGGCGACAATATTTTTTGATCTCGTATGCTTCTCCTTTGAGAGCAATTACCCTTCCAAATTCGTAACGGGTCGCATCACCAATCAATTGAAGCTCTACTTGGGTGAGCAAATTTTCAAAGTCTGACAGGGAGTCAAACATTCGTTCCAATGAAAGGTTGAATATTTTGTAGTAAAAAAGAGGTAAATCACCTTCCTGATAGTGTTTGGCTTTGATACGCTCAATAATCTCAGACTCAATGCTAGAGGCATCATCAAGAAGCAGGATAAAAAATTTGGAACCATAATAAGAACAAACCTTGGAGAAATGTACTTCTTCCATATTTAGCCGAAAAAACATATAGGAAATAAAATCATAGGCCCCATAATTTTTAAATTTAATTTGGTCATCAATATTTTCTTGTCCCTCATCTTTTTCAAAATGAATATCAAATAACTTTTGTACTTGATAAAATTCGTCTGGAGAAATAAGGAGAAAATATTCATGGTTTGAATTGATTTTATTCAATTCTTGCTCAAATTTTTCCTGAGTCAGATCATAGAGAACCATTGCATACCTCCATCAATTCTAGTTTTTATTCTTCCACTTCAAATTATTACATAAAAACTTACTATTATTGAATTCCCGATTACTCGCTTTTATCCTGCCTTAGTGACAAAAAAGTATGCAAAATAAGACACTCTCCTGAAAAAAGCTTTTCAGGAGAGTGTCTTTCAGTTAAAAAGTACGAATAAAGCCCCAGTAAAAAGTAAATTCGTCACCTGCTTGATCTGTATCACGCCAGCGTAGCCCTACTGATACATAATGATTTGGTTTTCTTTTCCAGTCCAGCCCAATTGTCGCAAAAGGTTGAACTCCGCTGAGCCCTTTATTTTCTCGATCAAATAGACGATTACCTCCCTGGGTGATTGTTAATTGGTCCTTGTTGCGGTGAAGCTCATGCTCCACTCCAAGACTTCCTCTGAGAGTTAGCTTCGGATTGATCTGGTGCCTTACTTTCAGCCCAAGGATCATATCGACCACCGAGGTATCGGTTTTTTCATAAGAGTAAGGTGCACTGCCCTTTTTCTCATGCCAGTTATCCCATTGAAGCTCACTGTACCGAATTCCCCCATAAGGAGTTAGCAGGGTTTTCTTACTTACCTCAAATCCATAGCCCACAATTGCATTATGAGTCTGGCTAGAAATATCTGTCCGTCCTTTCGTTTTTCCATCAAAAGCTTTTCTTTGACTTTTATCGGAACCACTACCAAAAAGGACATCATAATGTAATTGTAAGCCTGATTGATCAACTTTTCCTTTTTCCACAAAACCACCATAAGTAAATAAGGTGGTTTTTAATTTCTCTCTTTCATCGTTTCTTTCTGTATTAATTCGGCTATAGCCCAACGAACCACCGACTCGAATGTCATTTTTCAATTGAAACCCAATAATATGCTGGCTATCAGAATCAAAATAAGTGGTATCTCCAGAAGAATTACTACGAAAATTTTCTCGTTGCTTATAGCCGATCTCACGTTTACCAAAATAATCGACATTAGTGTCATCATTTATATGAGCAATTCTTTGACGGTGGGCTTCGAAAAAATCGCTGATATTATCTTGAGCCGACACCGAGCCAGTCAAACCAATCATTCCCACTAGGGTTACTACTATTTTTTTTCGGTTAATCATTTCTTCCACTCCTTAAATTTCTTACTTATCGACTTTTAGTTACTTCAAATTTATTCTTTAAACTCAAACTACTAAAACCGATTAGTACAACAAGTAACCCAGAGAATATAAATAAAAGTCCAATTCCGCGACCATTTCCAACTCCAATAATTTGTCCAATTGTAGATGTCAAAATCCCCCCCTCTACTAACAACGGATTAAAGATTCTATCTGCTAAATAACCGGCTACTCCATAAGCAACAATAAAACCGATTTGAGAAAGTACCCCAATGATTCCCCAAGCTCTCCCTTGCTTCTCATTGGGAATGCTTTTTCGTATCAGCACATCTGTACTAGTATTGATAAAAGGTAAGGCACAAAAGAAAAGAAATCCATTCAAAGTAATCACATAAACATTGGTGCTCAAACCCATAAGTGCAAAAAATACTCCTGCCCCAATCAGACCGTAACTGAGCATTCGTACATAGTCAGTGCTGACTTTACGAATCCCAATATAAAGACTCGTCCCAATCATCCCAAGTGCACTGGTGGATAAAATCGTCCCTAAAGTTTGAGGAGTTGAAAAAGATAAAATCATTGGTCCCAACAAGGTTTGTAAGAAGCCAATATAGAAAGTAACTAGCGAAATAATCAGAATCAATGTAAGTACCCCTTGATTGCAGACGATAACTTCCCAGCCCTCCTTTAAGTCTTTAAATAAGCTTAGGTGGGGGGAATCAGAATGAGATTTAGAGGCTTCTTTTTTTATCGCCACCACTGCCAGAGCAGCAAAGATAAAGGTTAAAATATCTAATATCAATATATTTTCAATACTGGTCATACTCAACAAAAATCCCGCTACAATAGGTGATACTAAATATTGAGCTGATGAAGCTAGTTGAACCAGTCCACTGGCTTTAGCAAATTGCTCCTCTGTAAGCAAATCGGTGATCGAAGCTTTATAGGCTGGACTTTGTAAAGCTAAAAATATCGAGCTAATGGATACTCCCAAATAAATCTGCCAAAGTTCAATATTTCCCTGATATTTCAAAAGAAACCATATGAAAGCAACTCCGGTGGCAGAACCGATATCACCTATTATCATCATTACTCTTCGATCGAAGCGGTCAGCTAATACTCCTCCAATCGGCCTAAGTAAAATCGAAGGCAAAAAGGAAAATAAGGTTACTAAGGCAAAACTAGTGGCTGTTTGGGTCTTCTCATATGCGTAGACTCCTAAAGTAAAAGCAGTTAATCCACCACCAATACTAGAAACAAGTTGGCCTATCCAGACAATAATAAATTTTAAGAATGACTTATCATTATTTCTATTCATAACTGGTTACTGTGGGACTCTTTTGCTCCTCTACTTCGCCAAAGAATCTCTTCCTTTCTTTCCATACAACAATAAAGGCAACCATTGTAATAAGAATAGTAACAATACACTTGGTCCAATTATCCACCATAAATACCTCTGACGAAACAACCACGACGATATGAAATAAAATGGCTGCAATAATGCTGCGTCCGTTCCAATAATAAATCCAGTTAGTCAAAAAAGTTAAGGGCAATACACTCAGGAAAAAATTGACTACCAGAAAAATACTTTGATCCATCAATTGATAATGATAGTAGCCTTTTACAAAGAATAAGGGCAAATGCCATATGGACCACAAAATTCCGAATAATAAAGTGCCATAAAATAACTTAAAGCGACTTTTAAGGCTATCAATCCCATAGCCACTCCACCCTAGTTCTTCTAGGGCGGGGGCAAGAATTGGAATGAGTAGGCTAATCCAAGGCTGTCCCTTCATAATATCGAAATTGCTCGTAAGTTGTAGCTGATTAAGTGAGAAGCCAAAGAAAATGGAGATATAGATCGAAATGACCATCACAAGTGGCAGAAAAAGGAAAATAATCGGTAGAAATTCCAATTGGATCAATCGAAAATTAAGAAGTCGCTCTTTAAAATCTTTTAATAATAATTTGTTTTTTGATAACCCCATCAGAGTAAGTGCTACCATACATGGAGAAAGCAATCCAATGAGCATTAACACCCCACCCAAAACTGGCCGTATACCGAAGTGGCTTAGAAGAGCAGTTCCACTCCAGCAAATCCAAGTAATTAAATAGGTGGTTCCAAAAAACAGCACCGGCCTATATTTATAATTCATTTTTTTCGATAACTTTATCTTGCTCACCTTTGTAAATAAAGTTAAAACTACCTTCTTTTGCCCCGAGAAGCAGATCGAAAGTCCAAGCCATCGCCTTTAATTTAGAAATTCTTTCTTCGTAGCTCCAAGCAAAGAGTCCATCATCAAATAATATCTGAAAAGATATTATTAATATCTCAACCGTTTCTTGAGGATAAGGAGTAGTAAAAATCTTTTCTTCAATTCCCTGCTCTACAATCCTTGTCACAATTGGGGTAATTTTCAAAACTGATTCTACCAAGCTTCGTTGATGCATCTCTGCATTATCGATTTTGTGAAGTTCTTCAAGAATTTTTTCTTTTTCTTCTGAGTGATTATGAGGATTGGAAATAATATAAGCAAATTTTTCTAAAGCAGTTAACTCAGGCGAAACTGACAACTTTTGAAGTTCTTCTACTTGCCTATCAATAAATCGATCAATCAAATCATCAAGCACATCCATTTTTGACTCATAGTAATAATAAAAAGTCCCTTTAGCGATATCCACAATTTTCAAAATATCGTTGATTGTAGTTTTATGAAATCCTTTACTTAAAAATAGTTCTTGAGCCACATCAAGAATCTGATTTCGTCGCTCATCTGATTTCTTTGCAAGTTTCATTTCTTCTCCCCTTTCTCGACCGACCGTCGGTCTGCAAAAAGATATTATCATAATCTTTCTTTTTATGTCAACAACATTTATGAAATTGCTAACAAAGTAAAACAATAAAAATTTGTAACTTAATTTCCCCTGCAATCACAACTATTGAACAGCTATCGGTTGGTTAACCGCTACTTACAAACTTTTTACTTTTTAGTACTTATGAACTACTCACTATCAGGAATTATCTGGGCTTTATATGGCTGCTACACCAACTTTGAACAGAACAATCTTTGGATTATGTTCCAATATAAAAGAGTAAATAAGCCATAAGAAAAAAGATTCGAATTCAGTAAATTCGAATCTTTTTTTAGTTCTTACATTATTTTCAATTTGAGAGATTTTTTATAATTTTGAGTTCTTAGTATAACTTGAACTAAATTGGACAGATATCTCAAAGATCGCAATCCAATTTCCATATAATCACCAGTATTATACAGAATATAAATCTTCTACTTTCATTTTCAAACGATACTACCTCCAAAATTGACTCTTCCTTTCTTTCGAATATCAGTCATCGATTTTATTTTCCTGTCAGGGATGATGTCAGTCGAGAGGTTTGAATTAGATTAATAAAATGAGATAGATAAGAACTTTTAAAAATCCTCTTATGGTTTACCATTTCTACCTTATTTACTAAGGTCAAATCCGCAATGGGTATGAGCTCCAATTTATTATTTCGATTGGTTGATAAATTGTAGTGCAAAATCGTTTTATCCAAACTACTGGGACAAAAAGCGACGCCATAGTTTAAGGAACATAAATGAATCAAATCAGTCATATCGTTACTGGAAAAAACAATGTCCAACTTTATTTCTTTTTGATCAAGCTCACGCTGATAGGATTTCCATAAAGCACCTTCTAGATAATTGGCTAGAAAAGGAAGTCTCTCTATTTCTTTAATATAAATTCCTCTTTGGCTAATTTCTTTTATTTCCGATTCTTCATAAAAGGAATGTAATAATTTCTCAGGAATCAAAAGACAATTCTGGTCTTCCAATAAAGTAGTTTTTTCAAACTCACTATGACTTTGAGTATTAAAGCCTGTGAAGAGATCGATCTTTCCATTTAGTAATAAT
>JAGOHU010000030.1 GCA_017995975.1 Negativicutes bacterium | reverse complement strand
GGTTATTTCCGTCCAATCACTATGCGCCCATTCCCAGTAGAGGCAATCCGTAAAGCAGTAGAGGGTAAGAAAATTTTCGTAACTGAATCTGCTTATGGACAAATGCTCAAAATGGTTGAGAATGCTCTTTACGGAATGAGTGTCGAGACTCATACCTATCTGCGCCCAGGTCTTGGGATTACCACAGAAGAAGTGATCGCAGAATACAATAAAATCGTGGGTTAAGAGGAGGAGATGGAAAGATGGACGCAGTAGTAAAAGATATTCAGACTGCAATGCCAGAGTGCTGGAATGATGCTACAAAGCCTCATAAATTTTGCCCAGGATGCGGTCATGGAATTGTTTTAAAAATGCTTGGTGAAGTAATTGATGAGCTTGGTATTAAAGATCAAGCTGTTTTCGGTTGTGACATCGGTTGTTCTTTGTTATCGTGGGATTTCTTTAAAATTGATACAGTTCAAACTCATCATGGTCGTACAACCCCAGTAATCACTGGTGTAAAACGTGCGAATCCTAGTGCGATTGGTATTGCTTATATGGGCGATGGTGGCGGTTATGCGATTGGATCGGGACATCTTTTCAGTGCAGCAGTTCGAAATGAGAGAATCACTGTGATTCTTGTAAATAACTGTAACTATGGTATGACTGGTGGACAAATGGCTCCTACCACTTTACCAGGTATGAAAACTGAAACAACTCCTTATGGTCGTGATATTGATTCCACTGGTGCTCCTACAAAAGGACCAGAAATGGTTGCTGCTGTTGCCCCAGAAGGTGCTTATGTGGCTCGTGGAACTGTTGCGAATCCGCGCCAAATGAAAGGCTTTATCAAAAAAGCTTTAGAAAATCAAATTGCTGGTAATGGATTCTCTTTTGTTGAATGTTTGTCTGGTTGTCCAACAAACTGGCGTACCAATAATGTAAAAACTTGGGAATTTATTGAAAAACAAATGCCAGAGTTTTTTAAAGTTGGCGAGCTTCGAACTCCCGAAAAGAAGGAGGACTAAGAACGATGTCAAATAAGATTACACGTATTGCAATTGCTGGTGAAGGTGGACAAGGAGTCCAAATGATTGCTGAAATTCTTGCAGAAGCAGCAGATAAAATGGGCAAAAGCGCAATTTATATCCCAAACTTTGGAGTAGAGCAACGAGGCGGTGTTTCCATTGCTTTTGTTCAAATTAGCGATGGTCCAATTGGAGCTCCTAAATTTGTTGAATCTGACATTTTGATCCCAGTAAGCCCACGTGCGGTAGATCGTACAATTATGCACGCTGGTGCTTTGACTACTTATATCTATGATGATTCTTTAGTAACTCCAGAACAAATCGCCGATGCAGTGTCAACAGATCACTATGTCGAAGTAGTAACAGAAGGAACAACTGCTCAAGCTGAGCGCTTTAAGCCGAGTGCAGGAACGGATGTTTCGAAATTGCCAAAAGTGCCTCAAGTGATTGCGATTCCTGCAAATGAAATTGCTAAACTTGAATTCCATCCACGAGTTTTTAATATTTTACTTTTAGGCGTAACTATTGGTGCAACCGATGTACTACCTATGGATGAAATCAAAAAAGCATTGGAAGCAAAATTAGGCCATAAATTCGATGAAAATCCAAAACTTCGTGAAATGAACTATAATGCCCTTGATCGTGGTTATGAACTGATCAAGAGTGTGAAGTAAGGAGGGGAAAGAATTATGGCAAATTTAGAGCGTAAAGCTTCGACCTATAGTGGTCCTAAAGCAGAATGGTCCGTATTCCCAAGCCTTTGTAAAGGATGTGGACTCTGCATCGCGAAATGTCCAGTAAAATGTATGAGCTGGAGTAATGAACTTGGTGTTTATGGAACTCCTCGTGCTCAAGCAGATCCAGAAACTTGTATTGGGTGCGGGCTATGCCAATTGGTATGTCCAGACTGCGCAATTGTGGTTGAACGAAAAGGATAATTTTTAAATAAAAAAACAGGTTACTTTAATTAGTAACCTGTTTTTTTATTCTTAAAAGAAGTAGAGTTTAATCTTTCCAATTTAAACAGACAAGAGTTTTGCATGGTGATGATAGCATTTTCTGTAATTCTTTGCCAGTTGCAGCTTTTTGATGAGATGATTCTATTTTTAAAACACATAAAATATACCCAGCTTTTCCACTAGAAATACAAGTTAGTTGGAAGTAATCTTGATTATTAAATATTTCTGAAATGATGTAATCATAATATTTTTGGGGATTGGAATCTAGATATACTCGGATTAGTGTTCCTGACCAAATGAGATGATCATCTTTTATGTCACTTAAATCGAACCATTCTTCAAAAATCATATTGATTCTCCCTTATAAAAAAAGTCTTTTGTTATCAATAAACAAAGAACTTTTTTGCTATTTACCAATCACGTTGTCCTAGAGCAGTTTCCAAGTCAATTTCAATATTATAGTATTGGAGAATGTATTCGATTGTCGTGGCAATTGAATCTCGGGCAACAGTTTCGATTTCGCTATCATTTTCACCGAATTCTTCTTGAAGGTTGTTGATTGCATTGGTCATTTCATCGAGTTTTTTTTGAATTTGGCAGGTTGTTTTTTGATCTGATTCAAGAAAAGCGATTAAGGTAAGAATGTTTTCTTGAATTTTATCGACCAAAAAATCTGGAAAATAAGAGTCCTCATACATGTCAGAGAGCATTTTATAGTTTGGATTAAATTTTTTCATGATAATCTGTTTCTCCCTTCAATCACAATGTTTTATTTGCTTGAATAAGATAGAGTATCTACGCTGGTATCGATACCAGAAGGAATAGGGTGATAATTGACCTGTGAGAAGATAGCTTTTTCGTCATTAATAGAGTATTCACCAGATAAAGCATGGCCAGAGATTCCTGAGCCTGAATACTCTTTGTAAAGCTCGAATTCGATAGGACTAGTAAAAGTAACTCGCCGATCTGTGAGGGCGAAGTGGGCAGAGCGAGAATTGATAAAACCACCACTCGATGGAGAGAGAGTAACAGCTCCAAAGAGGTCACTTGTTTTACTTTGTAAGTGGTAAGTTCCTGTGGAAGCGGTAGCTCTAATCGCATCAAAAGCAATTTTGATATTTCCTGAAAGATTAGCAACTTGTTGCTGGTTATTAAAAGCAACTTGATCTGCTTGAATAAAAATTCCTTTAATCGTGAGAGTTACATTTCCGGAAGCTTGAATTGTTAGATTGATTGGATGAACTCGGACATAATCCGCTGTGGCTTTCCAAACTTCGGTTTGAGCAATTACATTGCCTGTTAAAATCCATTCGCCTGTGGCAAAGTCAAAATTTTTCGCATCAGATTGAATCGTTGGCAATGTTGAGGGACTAGCATAAACTGTGGTAGTTAAAAAACTTATAACAATACAAAAAGTATAAAATATTTTTCTCATATTAGCCGTCCTTTCCGTACCCTCTAGCATAGCAAAAATATGTAAAAAGAGCCAGAATTTGTTCAAAAAGAAGGGGAATTGAATCTACGAGTAGAATATGTGAGAGTATAAGTAAATAAAACCTTAGAAACGATTTATAAGTGAAAAACAATTGAAAATGGTGGTAATTAGAATGAGCATAAGAGAACGACTGGAGGCGCAGGAAGAGCGTCTTTCTATTTTTGCTTCGAAAAGTAGAGAGGCAAAAAGAAATAAGGCTGAGGAGCTTTGTGAGTATCGCACTGAATTTCAGAGGGATCGAGATCGGATTTTACACAGTAAATCCTTTCGGCGGCTTAAACATAAGACTCAAGTTTATATCTCACCAGGAGATCACTATCGGACTCGTATGACTCATAGTTTGGAAGTTTCACAAATTTGTCGAACGATTGCAAGAGCTCTTAATTTGAATGAAGATTTAACAGAAGCGATTGCTTTAGGACATGATGTGGGCCATACTCCTTTTGGTCATGCAGGTGAGCAAGCTCTTGCGAAAATAACAGGGCACTTTGAACATAATGAGCAGAGTCTGAGAATCTTTGAGTTTTTAGAGAAAGAGGGAAAAGGTCTAAACCTTACGGACTCAGTGAAAAATGGAATTTTAAATCATACAGGTTTCACAAACCCAGATACATTGGAAGGTAATATTGTGAAAATTGGTGATCGAATTGCTTACTTGTGCCATGACTTTGATGATGGTATGCGAGCGGGGGTTATTCAGGCAAATGATATCCCTCTCAAAGTTCGCAAAGTGCTAGGAAGTAATCATTCCGAAATGATCACTTCGATGGTTACAGATATGATTCATTCCTCTAAGGAGCTTCCCGAAATAAAACAGAGCCCAGAAGTGGCTGAGGCGATGATGGATTTTCGGAAATTTATGTTTGAAAGTGTTTATATGACTCCCGAAATTATGGTTGAGCGAAAAAAGTCTGCTCATGTGATTCAAGGACTTTTTGAGATGTTGATTTCGGATAATTCATTGCTTCCAGTAGAATATCTTAGCTTAATTGATCAGTGGGGTATTGAGCGGGCTGTTGCGGATTATATTTCTGGGTTGACTGATTTATATGCGATTACATTATATGAGAAGTGGTTTATACCTTCCATCTGGTTGGGCGGAAAATAAGTGGCAAAGGAGAGCGAGATGGGATGAGATATACCGATGAGTGGATTGATCAAGTGCGGAATGAAGCGGATATTTTGCAGGTAGTATCGGATCATATTGCTCTTCATAAAAAAGGAAATCGATATTGGGGTCTTTGTCCTTTTCATGGGGAGAAGACTCCCTCTTTTTCGGTAGCTCCTGACAAAGGGTTTTATTATTGTTTTGGGTGTCAAAGTGGTGGCAATGCATTTCAATTTTTAATGCAATTAGAAAATATAACTTTTGGTGAGGCGGCTCAAAAATTAGCCCAGCGCTTTGGTGTAGCTTTGCCGGAGGTTGAACGTAGTCCTGAAGAAGCGAGAAAAGCAAAGTTAGTTGGCGAAATTTGGTTGATTAATCAGCAAGCCTCAAAATATTTTCATGCTTGTTTAAATCATGAATCGATTGGCAAAACGGCAAGGAATTATTTGGAGCATCGCGGAGTTACTAAAGAAATTCAAGAGAAATTCCAATTAGGTTATTCTCCAAATAGTTGGCAACATATTAGTGATGTCTTGAAAAAGAAAGGGATTTCGGAAGAGTCGATCGAAGCAGCTGGGTTGGCAGGTAGAAATAAGCGCGGTGGTCTTTACGAAAGATTTCGTGGGCGACTTATGTTTCCAATTCTTGATCCGCGAGGGCGGTATATCGGCTTTGGTGGGCGTCTATTAGAGGATAAAGAAGGAGATGCTAAATACCTCAATTCACCTGAAACGATTCTCTTTAATAAACGGCATCAATTGTATGGACTTAATCTAGCTTTGGATGAAATTAAGAAAACGAAAAAAGTTTTTGTGGTTGAAGGATATATGGATTTGATTGCTCTTCATAAGGCTGGTTGTTCTAATTCGGTTGCTTCTTTGGGGACTGCTTTTACATCTCAACAAGGCCGGCTGCTCCAACGAGTGACTGAGGAAGTGATATTTGCTTACGATCGTGATTCGGCGGGTCAAAATGCAACTGTTAGAGCCCTGCAAGTGGTTAGGGAATTGGGGATGAAGTTACGGATTTTAGAGTTGCCCGATGGAAAGGACCCCGACGAATTTATTCGTACTCATGGTTCGGAAGCTTTTTTGAAGCTTGAAGGAAAACCTCTTCTGGAATATCAAGTGAATCGAATCATTCAGTTGGCTTCTGGCAAAGGTCAAGAAGAACGGCAAGAAGCCGTTCGGCAAGCAGTCGTGGTTTTATCCGAATCAGTAGGAACCGTTGAGATAGAGGAAGAAATTCGTAAGATTGCCAGTCAACTGCAATTAGATGAGGGGGTTCTGCGTCAAGAAATTCGACGGTCTCGCCGCAGAACTGGCGACCCATCAAAAAAAATAATTGATTTGGGAGCTTTGGATAAAAACGAAAGTGGTATGGCAAAAATAGAGAGGCAACTTCTCTACTTATTAAAAAAAGAGGCTTCTTTACAAGATTATGTGAAAACTCAGGTTGCTCCAGAGGATTTTTCTAATTCGATTCGAGGAAAATTGTTTTCCCTATTGATAAATAATAGGGAAAATTTTGAAACAATTCTTCTTTCCACCGATGCAGAAGAGGAAAGTAGAGAATGGTATCGAATAGAAGGAACTGGAGAATTTTTTGTTGGTGACTTAGTGACACTGGTGGATGGTTTGCTTTTTAAAATTCGTTTAGAGAGTTTACATCGCCAATCCATGGAAGCTTCTGAGCAAGCTGCAAGGTTTGAAAAAGAAGGAAATGAAAAATATTTGCAGGAAACTGAGAAAAGTGGGCGAATATTACAGGAGATTCAATTGTTGAAAAAGAATAGACCAGAAGGATTATAAAAGAGAGAATTGGTCATGGATAGGGGAAGTTGGTAAGTGGGAAATCAAGATAAAGTGAGCGAAGATCAGAAGAAAGGAGGCGAGGGAATGGTGAATAAAAAAGCAGATTTACTTGAAGAAGTGATCGAAGAAAAAACAAAAAAAGTTTCTAAAGTGGCAAGCGAGAAAACTTCTGAAACTCCGAAAAGTAAAAAAGTTTCTAAAAAAGAACAATCGAACGAAGTGGAAGTGCCTGCAAAAAAAGAAGTAAAAAAATCGACAAAAGCTAAAAAAACTTCTAAAAAAGGAGATTCCGATTTTTCTCCAGAAATGACAGCAATTCTTCTGAAGCTCATTAAAGTTGGTCAAAAACAAGGAGAACAACTTAATTACGGCCAATTGATGGATGCTTTACAGGCCGAAGAACTTTCCACTGAAGAAATTGAAAAAATGTATCAATTTTTGCAAGATCAAGGTTTGCAAGTAACAAATGATGCAAATGCTCTTCCAAGCGAAGATGAAGATATTCAAATTGACCCAGAAGAAGCTGAAGCTGAGGTAGAAATTGATCTCTCTGTCCCAGATGGTGTAAGTATTGATGATCCAGTACGAATGTATCTAAAGGAAATTGGAAGGGTTCCCCTTTTGAATGCAGAGAGAGAAATCACTCTAGCTAAAGCGGTCGTCGAGGGCGATGAGGAAGCGAAGCGTCAACTTACAGAAGCTAATTTACGACTTGTAGTTAGTATTGCTAAACGTTATGTTGGGCGTGGTATGCTTTTCTTAGATCTAATTCAAGAAGGAAATCTTGGGCTGATTAAAGCAGTAGAGAAATTTGATTATGCCAAAGGATTTAAATTCAGCACTTATGCAACATGGTGGATTCGCCAGGCAATCACTCGAGCGATCGCAGATCAAGCTCGTACGATCCGGATTCCAGTTCATATGGTAGAAACAATCAATAAATTAATCCGTATTTCTCGCCAACTTTTGCAAGATTTAGGAAGAGACCCGGCTCCTGAGGAAGTAGCTAAAGCAATGGATATTACTGTGGAACGAGTAAGAGAAATTATGAAAATTGCTCAAGAACCAGTTTCGCTAGAAACTCCAATTGGTGAAGAAGAAGATTCTCATTTAGGGGACTTCATCGAAGACCAAGATGCTCCAGCTCCAGCTGATGTGGCTTCTTTTATGCTTCTTCGTGAACAACTTGAGGATGTGCTTGAAACCTTGACTGAACGGGAGAAGAAAGTTCTTCGTTTACGATTTGGTTTGAATGATGGGCGAGCTCGAACTTTAGAAGAAGTGGGACAGTTCTTTGGGGTAACTCGTGAACGAATTCGTCAGATTGAAGCGAAAGCGTTACGAAAACTCCGACATCCTACCCGCAGTAAAAAATTGCGAGATTTTCTCGAATAATATTTTTATTAAGATAGTTCTTGACGCTAAGGGCTCAAAGAGGTAAAATGTTCGAGTACGGGCCTATAGCTCAGCGGTCAGAGCCGCCGGCTCATAACCGGTTGGTCCCTGGTTCGAATCCAGGTTGGCCCACCAACTAAAAATTAAAAAGCAAGGCGGAAGCCTTGCTTTTTTTTATTACCAGGTAGGGGTAGGATGAAGAAAAATATGATAAATCGTAAGAAAAAAATCATTGAAAAAAAGATGTATTCGGTTATGAATGATACAAAGTGGAAAGAGCTTCAACAGGCGATGGAAACGATATGCCTTTCCCACCTCCTTATCAGATCAAATTGTTGAGAGAAGACCATCTAGAAAGTAGCTTTTCAGAAGATGTTTGATATTTAGGTGATTGGAGTGACGAGGCCTTATGTTGGGGCGAGTATCAAGAAATAGAATGGCTGAAAATAAGACCTCGTTACTTGAAGCATCAAGGTCGTTTGGTTCAAGCAGCAGTGATTGATGCAACAAAGGAATTTATAAAGATACTAGAAAACGATTCAATTCCTTTCGAGGAAGAAGATGGAGCTTATATTATCTATGGTTATAAAAAATGATAAAGTAAACAAGGACAGGGGAGAATTCTTTATGGAACAGGTTCATCTTGATTGTCGTTTGGAAACAGTTTCCGAATTGGTGCAAGAAAATACTCGAGTGGCTGATATTGGTACGGACCATGGCTATTTGCTAATTTATTTATGCCAAAAAGGAAAAATTTTGGAAGGTATTGGCTGTGATTTGCGAGAGGGGCCATTAAGTTCTGCAAAAATGAATGTTCAATTATCTGGATTGGAAAATAGAATTCAGCTTCGTTTGGGAGATGGACTAAAACCAATTAATAAAGACGAAGTTGATGGAGTAACAATTTGTGGTATGGGAGGAGGGACGATCCGAGAAATCCTCGAAGGAAGTGGCAATTTGTGGAAATCGTTAAGCTATGTAGTTTGTCAACCTCAGAACGACGGAGGACAATTGCGGAAATTTTTATGCGAGTCCGGCTGGAAAATCGAGGAGGAGCGAATGGTAGAGTCTCAAAATCGGATTTACGAAATGTTTCGAGCGGTTCCAGGCGAAATGAAAATTCCTGAAAAGGAAATATACTGGGAATTGGGGCCCTTGCTAATTGAACAAAAAGAGCAATTGGTGCTGAAAAAAATTGACGAACTTCTTTTTTTAGTAAATCGAGCATTAGGGGGACTTAGAAAATCAGCTCAATCTGCTAATAATGAAGAAAAAAAAGTGCTCTGGCAAGAACGAATGAAAGAGTTGGAAGAGGTGAAGAAATGGTTGTTAGAGTAAAAGATGTGGAAAAGTTGCTTGAAAAAATGGCTCCGACTCGATTGGCCGAATCTTGGGATGCGGTAGGATTGTTTTTTGGAGAAAAGGAGCGAGAGGTAAGGAAAATTCAAGTTTCACTGGGAGTCTCGCCCGAAGTAATCGAAGAGGCAATTGCAAACCGAGCCGACCTGATTGTCAGCCATCATCCAATTTGGCTAAAACCACCTCTTATCTTCACCGAAGACACAGCTCAAGGAAAAATGGTAGCTCAACTAATTCGGAACAGAATTTCGGTTCTTTCTGCTCATACTAATTTGGATTCTTGTGTAGGCGGAGTCAATGATATTTTGGCATCTCTTCTCAACTTACAAGAAGTCATGCCTTTGAAAGAAATCAAAGAAGATTGGCTGAAGCTTGTGGTTTTTGTGCCTTTGACACATATTGAGATTGTAAAAAATGTGTTAGGAGATGCAGGGGCCGGACAGATCGGAAATTATAGTCATTGTAGTTTTGTTAGCCAAGGCGAAGGTAGTTTCTTGCCTCTTCAAGGAGCAAGTCCCTATCATGGAGTGGTTGGGGAGGCCGAGAACGTTTTGGAAGGGCGCCTCGAGGTAGTCTTGGCTAGCTCCTCTTTGAATCTGGTACTCGAAAAACTAAAAAAAGCTCATCCTTATGAAGAAGTTGCTTATGATTTGTATCCGATTGCAAACTACATCCCTTCTGCAATTGGCTTAGGTCGTGTAGGAATTTTGGAGAATAAAATTAAATTGGGCGATTTTGTTAAAGTAGTTAAGGAAAAATTAGATTTACCAGGACTGCGATATTGTGGAGATTTGGAAAAAGAAATTCAAAAAGTGGCTTTATGTGGCGGCGCAGGGATGTCATTATTTCAGTATGCAAAAAATGTACAAGCTGATATTTATCTGACTGGCGATGTTAAGCATCACGAAGCTGAGGAAGCATTGCTTAATGGTGTAGCTCTGATTGATGGTGGGCACTTTGGCACTGAAAAAGCGATTTTGCCGATTTTAGTAAATTATTTGAAAAAAGTAGGAGAAATTGAAGTTTATCAATCTCGAAGCGAAAAAGAAATTTTCAAATTTGATTAAAACTTATTATTGAGTTGAGATAGATGGAAGATTAAAACGAGAATTAGTCGGATTTTTGAAGGATGGAGTTCCCTGAAAATAGGTGGAATCGTAAATGGAGATTGACAAAGAGGGAGTTATTCGATAGTCTAAGGGAACTGAAAAAGTTCAACAGACAATCGCAGCTGACAGTTAGTCAGGTGAGGAAAGTCCGAGCTCCATAGGGCAGGATGCTGGATAACGTCCAGTGGAGGTGACTCCAAGGCAAGTGCCACAGAAAGAAACCGCCGATTTATCGGTAAGGGTGCAATGGTGCGGTAAGAGCGCACCAGCAATGAGGTGACTCATTGGCTAGGTAAACCCCATCTGGAGCAAGACCAAATAGGGAAGGTATGAGGCGGCCCGCTGACCTTCCGGGTAGTGTCGCTTGAAGGGTAGAGCAATCTATCTTCTAGATAAATGATTGTCGCTGTATTTTACAGAACAAAACTCGGCTTACGATGAACTTTTTCAGGAAAAAGAGCACTTCGGTGCTCTTTTTTTGTCTTTTAAAGAAAAAAGCAGGAGTTTTTTTTTTTATAGAGAACCATTATAAGAGTCAGAGAAAAACAAACTGACTAAAAAATAGCTAGGAGGAATATGATATGGCTTTACATCATATTAAAACTGTAGAAGAATTTGAAGAAAAAGTAGCAAAGGCGGATAAGCCTGTTTTAGTTGATTTTTTCGCAAGCTGGTGTGGACCTTGCAAAATGGTAGCTCCTGAATTGGAAGCTTTGGCTCCTGAATTAGAAGGAAAAGCTGAGATTGTAAAAATTGACGTGGAAGAAGTGCCAGAAGTAGCTAAAAATTTCAAGGTGATGAGCGTGCCGACGATTATTGTGGTAAAAAATAATGAAGAAGTGGCACGAGTAGTAGGATTTCGGCCGCGAGCCGACTTGAAAGCCATGGTAGAAAAAGCTTTTTAAAAATGAATGGATTTGACGATTTTAGTAAAATACGTTAGAATTTATTCTGATAGTGGTAATTTTTTAGTACGCCTAATTTGCAAAAGCAAAATCGGGGAACCATTTTTTGGGGTGAATCTTCTTTCGAAGTAGGGCGTCTCTCGTCCGAACCCGTCAGCTAACCCGGTAGGCAAGGAGAGGGGAAAATTAGTGGTTAGAAAGATTTTTTGGGTTATTTTAGTGACATTGTTGTTGGGGATGGGGATTGCCAGTGCCGCCGAGCCGATTCGATTTGGTGATGAGGGTGCAGAAGTGAAAGCACTTCAAGAACAATTAATTAAAGAAGGATATACCGTAAGTGCAGATGGAGATTTTGGTTCTGGAACTGAAGTTGCAGTAAAAGAGTTTCAAAAAGCTCGGGGATTAGATGCAGACGGTATTGTCGGTCAAATGACTCACAAGGCTTTGATGGGAAGAGAGCTTCCGGTTAGCCGCTCAATCAGTACCGATCGAACAAGAAGATTGGTTCAAGTAGCACTTCGTTACCAAGGAGTACCTTATGTTTTTGGTGGTACTTCTCCTGGAGGATTTGACTGTTCTGGATATACCCGCTTTGTGTTTGCACAAGTAGGGGTTCCGATTCCGCGAATGGCTGATGAACAGTATTATGCTTACCCCAAAGTTTCGGAACTCAAAGTAGGAGATTTAGTGTTTTTTGAAACTTATGAACCAGGACCTTCTCATGTAGGGATTTATCTTGGGAATCGTAAATTTGTAAATGCTTCAAGTAGTAGAGGCGTTGTGGTTGATTCGTTAGATAGTAGCTATTGGGGAGCTCGATACATTGGTGCTAGAAGAGTATTGTAATAAGAAAGAGGGGAGACCCTCTTTTTTTCTACCTATTTATCATATCTTTGGAAGAGGTATCATATGCAAAATAATGCAAAGCTTCGTTTTCAAATTATCCAAGCATTAAAAGATCGAGGTGGGCGAATCACCCAGCAGCGGCTCGGGATTATTGACACACTTTTAGCCTTCCACGAACCACTAACAGCTAATCAAGTTTTAGAACAGGTTAGCAAGGTGGAGGGGGAAATTGGAATGGATACGGTTTATCGAAATTTGAAAACCTTAGTTGAACTTGGGATTATCAATCAAATTGTTGATAGTGGAAAAAAAGGAAGCCGATTTGAATTGGCTGACGAGCACCACCATCATATCGTTTGCACAAGTTGCGGGGATACGGAGTGTTTACATCATTGTCCAGTTGATGAAAAACGTTTGCTTGATGAAGTGAATCAAACAGGATTTTTATTAAGCTCTCATCGCTTAGAATTGTTTGGGCTTTGTGGAAAATGTCGAATTGTGAAATTTAAAAAAGTATGATTGGAGAAGTGGAATGGGAACGTTGGAACGAGAAAAAGTTTTTGGAATTTTAAAAGAGCATGTGAAGCAGCCCCATTTATTAAAACACTGCATTTCAGTGGAAATTTGCATGAGAGCTTATGCGGAAAAATTTAACGAAGACCCAGAATACTGGGGAGCAGTGGGACTTCTTCATGATGTTGATTTTGAGAAACACCCAACGGATCACCCGAATCATGCAAATGAACTTTTGACTCCTTATGGCTATGATGAAGAATTTATTCAAAATATTGAGTCTCATTGTAGGGCAAATTTAGAGGAACGAACGACAAATCTCCAAAAAGTATTAGTTGCTGTCGATGAGATGCCAGGCTTTATTTTGGCTTGTGCATTGGTTCGACCCGATAAAAGCTTGGATAATCTTGAAGTAAGATCGGTAAAGAAAAAAATGAAGGATAAGGCTTTCGCCAAAGCTGTGAACCGAGACACTCTGATAAATACGGCCGAAGCTTTAGGATTGACGATTGATGAGCATATTGAATTTTTAATTAATGCTTTAAAAGAGGCAGCAGGTAAGCCGAGT
>JAGOHU010000163.1 GCA_017995975.1 Negativicutes bacterium | reverse complement strand
CTACGGTAGTGCTCTTTTTACTGCTCGCCATGCTTGCAGAGCATCGCAACTCGCCGCGAGCGGGAATACTACGTGCTTCAGGGGCTACGATTTGGTTGAGCAACTAATAGGTTTTCCCCACCACCCACTGTAACAAAATTTTCTAACGAATAGTTTAAAGCAGTTTCATCGTATTGATAAAAAACTTTATTCCTACAATTTTTATATTATAAGAAAAAGACAGGCCAAAAAGTATCTTTTTTTCATTAACTACCCTTTGGTCTACAGTTGAGGAGACTGTTATTCAAGGACAGAAATATAGATGTCCACTTCTCCATTGGGAAGATACTTTTCAAAATCTACTTTGTAAGCTCGACTCAGTTGGCCATTGTCTTCCATTTCCCAAATCTTTTGCCACATTAGCAAAATCGGGTCGGGTCGTTTCATATTTACTGGAAATACTTTATATTTTGTATCCGATTTGGTTTCTAGTATATTTTCAGTTTCTAAGTATTCTGTACCAGTTGCCATCGAATAATCGCCTTTATAATTGGAAGCATACTTAAAATAAATACCGTATTTATTTTTTTGAGGGTCGATGGGATGGGACTCCATTTTTTCCCAGACCTCGCCGATCTTGCTCATTACTTCCTGATCAGTAACATTATTTGTCCGAATCTCATCCAAGAGAAATAGTTTCATTTTACGGCCTCCTTCTCCCTATTAGTATAATATATTCTTCTTTTCTCTTTATATTCCTTTCTAAAATAAGGAGGCTTTTAAAAAGTTTACAACAAGTTCACTTTTTTGTTCATCTTATGACATTTGTAGCCACAATTATTCGGGTATAATTAAACCATAATTAAAAATCAAAAAATGATCTTTGAGTAACATGAATTGAAATAAAGGGGAGAAAAAATGATGACCAATGAAAAACAGCAAGTAAAGGTAACAAATGAAAAGGGTCTTGCAATCACTCTTTACCAATTATTTAATATCGATCCAAAAGCGGTCGACCCAATTGCTCACGGTTGGAGTCCTAAAAGTAAATAAATTCCATAGGTAAATGGGAGGCCCTTGGAGAAATGATCTCTGAGGGTTTTTCTTTTGTACTGTCTCCCAGCTGATTTTAACCAACTCTTTTGGCGATGATTCTACTTTCTTTTCGGTCACTGTCTCAGGTAAGTGGACTCTCAGCCGAAGAGTAAAACGAACCATCTTTAAAAATTTCATTATTTCTAATTTTTTAATTTACTACCTGTATTTTTTCCTATTTTAGGTTAAACTAATTACCATACTGATTTATTTTTGAAAGGAGTGCTTTGATGGCCTGGATTCACAATTACAATCCCTTATCTTCTTTAGCTCTTTCAGTGCTTTTTGCACTTATTCCCTTGATCGCACTTCTTTATTTTCTGGCTATTCGGCATATGAAGGGACTTTATGCCTGTGGAATTAGCTTAGGAACTGCGGTTCTTCTCGCTCTATTTGTCTGGCAAATGCCTATTAACTTGGCTTGGGCAGCAGTTTCCAATGGAATGATTTTTGGGCTTTTTCCGATCGGTTGGGTCATCCTGAATGCGATGTGGCTCTACAATATGAATGTCGAGTCTGGTCAATTTGATCATATCCGCAATTTCCTGTCTTTCCTTACTCCAGATCGTCGGCTTCAAGCGATACTGATCGCTTTTGTACTGGGTGCCTTTTTAGAAGGAGCCGCTGGTTTTGGGACTCCCGTAGCGATCTCGGCGGCTCTTTTGATTGGTCTGGGCTTCCCGCCTATCACCGCAGCTGCCATAGCTCTAATCAGCAACTCGGCTCCTGTGGCTTTTGGTGGGCTGGGTCTTCCGGCTACTGTAGCTTCTCAGATCACTGGGCTTGATCCTTTTGCTGTTGGTAAGGCTTCTGGCCTTGCGATTAGCCTACTCTGCTTTTTGACTCCTTTTGTCATTACTGTGATGCTGGCAGGCTATCGAAAAATGATGGAAATTTTCCCGGTTCTTTTTGGAGTAGGCTTCTTTTATGCAGGGCTCCAATACAGTATCGCCAGCTTTATCAATCCTTTTCTACCCATGTTTCTCTCTTCGGCTGTCACTTTGATTTTGCTTGCTACCCTTTTCCACTATTGGCAGCCCAAGTCGATTTGGCGATTTCCCGAAGACCCACCTTTAGTAGAGCAAGCAAAGCCGGATAATAAAAAACTACTCCAAGCTCTCTTGCCTTTCATTTTGCTGGCAGTATTGGTCTTTCTATGGTCTGATATTCAGTACACAGGCTTTAAGAATTGGATCTTAGCAATTGAGAAATTCTTTTACAATCCAGTAATCCATTGGCCTGGACTACATGAAAAAATTCTGCGTATGCCACCGGCTGTCATGGAGCCAACTCCTTATGGGGCGATCTACTTCTTTAACTTCATTTCCTCTACTGGCACTGCGATTTCTCTTGCCAGCCTTCTTTCGATCTCTTTCATGGGCAATTATTCTTATAAAAAAGGGTACTACTGCTTTGGTCGTACTCTCTATCAACTTCGCTTTGCTCTAGGAACTTTACCGATCGTACTGGCCCTTGCTTATATCATGAACTACTCCGGCATGAGCACTACTTTGGGTCTGGCTTTCAACTCTCTCGGTGCTTTCTTCCCCTTCTTTGCCCCTCTGATCGGCTATATCGGCGTCTTTCTCACTGGCTCAGAGGTATCCTGCAATGCTCTCTTTGGACTACTCCAACGAACCAATGCAGAAGCTCTCGGCTTTGATCCAAATGCCATGGTCGCTAGCAACATGACTGGCGGCGGTTCGGCTAAAATGATCACTGCCCAGACAATCTCAGTGGCTACAGCCGCAACTGGCCAATCAGGACAAGAAGGGAAAATATTGGAGCGAACTTGGAAAGTAAGCCTCTTGTACCTAGGGCTCTCTTGTTTATTCTCTGGTGGAATTGCTTACTGGGGTTAATTATAAAGGAGGGAAATATGAATTTAATCGCTTTTAAAGGATTTATGATTCCAGGAATCCATTTTGAAAACTCTTCTATATGGGTTTTAGATTGGTTCGATACACCGACTGGACATAAAAAAATGACTGAGGTTTGGATTTTAAACTATGATGGCCAGAAAACATGCTACATTGATCCAGAAGAAGCAATTCCTGTCCTCGAAAAATACCACTCTTTTCATCAAATCATTCCAGCAAAAATCAAGATAGTTGAAACCTCGACCGGATTGACTATAAATATCGACCAGTCTGAGCAAGAAGTCCTTTCGCTCAATCTTGAATTTAAAACTTCTTTTAAGTTTCGGTTAATTAACTGGTTTATTGCTCACTGTAAGCAAATTAGTGAAAAAGGCCAAACTGAAAATGGAAAGGCCTTTCAAAATATCCCTCACCGCCTCTTAGCTATTTCTGTAAAAAAAGCGATCTACCAAGGAAGAGAGCTTCAAGTGATTCCAAATCCCAAAATAGCTTTTGAACTTGGTGATGGAAAGCCCACCAACACACCCATTATCAATTATTGCACTCACATGCTTGAAGACTAATTTTAAAATATGAATTCACAGTACCAGCAGAGCTCATTCATTATTGATGATGTAAAATATTATCGAAATTGTCAAAAATAACATTTTATAGTGGGTACTCTACTTTAGAGGAAAATGGTGTCCTTGGTGAAGGATTAGAATTTACTAATATTGAAAAAAGCATCGCCACATCAACTCCCACTGTTATCAATTATATTACTAATTTTCATCAATCAGCTTCTGATATACAAATCCAGCAAGGTACTGATGCAAGTGAGCAATCAAAAAAGAACTAGCTACAGAAAATGTAGTTAGTTCTTTTTCAGTTAACCAAAGTATTTTTTGAAAATTTCAAAGGTGCTTGGGAATTTGGATTCGATGACTGTTCCTAGTTCGTTGGCAAATTCTTGGGCGGCCAGTTGGGCGTGTCCATCGGCTCTTTGGAGATATACTCGCATAAAGGCCATTAAACTGCCTGACCAGACCCAATGGGTCATTGTGTTCAGAGGAAGTACCATACGAGCCTCTTCGGGGGCTACCTTGCGTTCTAGCAGGTTGTTGTAGAGGTCCAGGGAACGTTGGAAGTTGTCTTCCAGCTCTTTCACT
>JAGOHU010000162.1 GCA_017995975.1 Negativicutes bacterium | reverse complement strand
CCATAAAGGATTTTTGTACCCAAGCAGCAGGGATGGTCTCACCCTCAAAAACCAAGTCACGGGTTGCACAGCCATCGGAGATCAGAGTCACAAGAACCCCATGATCTTTCGCAGCTCTCACAGTGGTATCAATACACATATGAGTCATCATCCCCACTACCACCAACTCAGTAATTCCCTTTTCTTCAATAATTTCAGCCAGATTGGTTTGGAAGAAGCTACTTGGATAATGCTTAACCACCAAGCTCTCCCCCGCCGCCGGAGTCAAGTCTGGATGAATCTTCACTCCCTCTGTATCAGCCACAAAAAAAGGAGCTTTTTCTTGCATATTGATATGTTGTACATGAATCACCGGAAGCTTCTCAGTTCGAAATTTCTCCAACAAATTCTTGGCATTGCCAAGTGCCTCAGCCGTTCCAACCAACTCCATCTTCCCACCGGGAAAATAATCCATCTGAATATCGATAAGTACTAATGCTTTCATCTTTCTTCCTCCAAATTCTTTTTGTATAAATCCAACTTTACAAAAAAGTAGGCTCCTATTTTGGAAGCCTACTTTTACAAAGAACATTTATCTCTTTGATTTTTTTCCAATCGACTGGAAAATTCATTACTTTCCTAATTTCTTCATATGCCAACCTAGTATTCGCAGCCAAATGAATAATCTCACTGTCAATAGCTTCGCATAATTGTGAAAATTCTTCGGTTTTCAAAAAATAATAACATACAATTAGTAATGCGAATAAATCATTTTTCCCATATATATATTCTTGATTTTTGGTTTTTGAAATTTTGAGTTCATCGTGAATTAGTAAACTGGAAATACTTGCATCAAGCAAAGTCGCATTATATAAACGATCACTATGTGCACAAATATTCCTAAAACCGGTCAATAACTTCAAAAAAGTACCGAGTATTGATGGTGGTATCGAAAAATGATTACTTACAGTATTTTTTTCATTGGTTTTTAGTAATGAATAAAAAGTGCTTGTCTTTCCTAGTGTCAATCCATTAACTAAAACCCAAAGAGGAACATATCCATGCTCTTTCATATAATAACGAACAGCTGGGTGTCGTCGGTCTTTTTTGCCAGATTCTGGTTCCTGCATTTCTTGATTCAATCCATCAATAAAAATTCTAGTCCATGCAGTAGTTATGAAGTTCGATTCAAGTAGATAGTCTTTATGAGAAAACTCTTTTGAAAATTCATATGCCAAAACAGATTTCATTTTATTTTCAATTCTCACAATATGCGGAAAAAAGATTGCTTGAAGTCTTTTATCAAAATCGTAAACTCTATAAATACAATGAAGCGTAGTACCGGGCTTGCAACGTTTGTGTGATGCTTCTTCTTTTACAATAAAAAGATCATCATATCCATTCAACAACCTATAATAATTAGTAAAAAGCAATAAGCTTTTCACAGCTTCTTCCTCTTGATCATCAATAGTAATACCATGTATACGCAGTCGTTCTAGTTGTTCATCTAAATTTCGAAAAATCTTCTCTGATAAAAGCACATTACTCACAGAAATCACTCCCACATATAAAGAAAACTCCCCGAAGGGAGTTTTCGTCAACTCCCTTACGAGAGAAGCTCTAATCAACTACATTATATCACCATTAGTTAATTTGTCAACTATTTCAATTTCTTTTACACAGTCTGCCCTTTCCTCGATAAGTAAAAAATGCCATACAACCCATCCTTTGGTTAGTCAATTATAATTTAATATTCTTCTCTCCAATATACAAAGCCACTCGGTTCATATCGGCCTTACTAAAAAGCCACCCATCTAGTTTGGCTTTACGAGTCTTACTCAATGGATGATAGGCCAGATGAAGATCGGTCTGAAAGAACCGCTGATACTTGGTAATTTGCTCCACCAAACTAGTCGAAATTTCATGGGTAGAAAATACACCCTTCCGTTGGATCGTATCGACTCCCACCACAATCCGAGTCTTAGCAAGCATGACTCGTACCAGGACTTGCAGCCCACCAAAAAGTACATAACCACCAAGGATCGTATACAAAAGCGGATTGCCTTCGACAAAGCTCTCGATCACCGACTCGGGCCTCTTGAGAAGCCCTAAGAAAAAGACTAGAATTCCCAATAATTCCACTACCAGCACCAAAGCCGAAGCAAGCCCCAAAGGCAATATCAACCCAAAAGCACTGGGGCAAATCATATCTCCCGCTTTTAATTTCTCTATTTTCAATTCCATTCTTCCTCCTCAATTGTATTGGTATCAAATAGTTATTTCAAATTTTCTTGTAGCTTCCATTTCAACAATTGAAGACAAAGTTTAGTATTCACAATTTCATCAAACAAAACATTTCTCATTCTCTGATTGCGAGAGTTAAACAACACTTCAATTTGATTACCTAGAAGTTCGCTTTCGCTAATATTAATTCGAACTTCCTCCCAGCGATACCCAGCTCCATAAATATAAACTAACTCTTTAGATAACTGAATTCCTGAAAAATCCAAAACTTGATCTGTCTCCGAAAGAATCTGTTTTCCTTTTTCCCAAAGCATTTCGATCATTTTTTTTTGAATTTCATTATATGCTTTCTCAAGTGAGCTCATATAATTTCCATTAATCTTAACAACTTCTTGATTAGAATTTTTAAACAACAAAAAAATCTCTTTCGTATTTAACCATTTTTCTTTCTTCAACATAAAGCAGCTAGAAAAGTCAATCTTCCCTCTCACTGTAACTCTTGACTGGGGAATAATTCTCCCTCTCCATTCCCTAGCACTAACAAAAACTTCATCTTCTGTAATTTTTATCTCAAAAAAATCACTGGCAGGCTTAGAGTTCACCTGGTAGAGAATGTAAGTTAGCAAACCGATCGATCCCATAAAAGCGATAAATTCGTTCACTATACTTAACAGAAAAGCCCCTAACAAAAAATAAGGAAAGCTCCTTATTAGTAAATAATTTGCAATTTCTCCCCTCGAAGGAATAATAAGGCATTCTTTTCTCCTTCTATCCATATCAAACTAGCTGTCCTCGTTTCTCAGCAACCGCTTTCTCATAGATCCGCTTCCCAGTCATCACATCTAGTACCCCAGACCCAACGGTTTTGAAAAGAGTAATTTCATCATCACTTTTTCGTCCTAAAGCTGGATTCTCTACCAACTTACCAAATTCGAGCAGATCACTTTCTTTGATTACCCCTTTAGCGAGTGGGGCCATCAAGTCACCTGCTTCGTGAAGTACTCCGTGTAGAGTATCTGCTACAAGCAGGTCGGCCCGAGTGATGATCTCTTCCGGTAGCTCTAGCATCTCAACAGTAAAAGCCCCCACTCCATTCACATGGGCTCCTGCTTTTACTTTGGTACCATCAAAGACAGGTCGCTTGGAAGTGGTCACAGCAGTGATAATGTCTGCATCCAAAATCGCCTCATCCGAGCTGGCGGCGGGGAGAATCTTTGTAGTAAATTTTCCTGCAAATTGGTTGGTCATTTTTTCGCAGAATTCTCTGCACCGCTCCAAGCTAATATCATAAACCCATACTGTTTCTAAGTCCCTCACAGTCAGCATGGCTTCCAGTTGAGTCTCTGCCTGACCTCCAGTCCCGATCAATGCACCGATCTTGGCATCTTTGCGAGCCAGCAAATCAGTGGCCGCCCCAGCAGTCGCCCCAGTACGCTGACGAGTCAACCAAGTCCCGTCTAAAATACCGCATACCTCACCAGTCTCTACACTCATCAAGATCATCGTAGCCGGCACACTTGAAATACCCCGCTCCACATTCTTCGGATACACCGACACGATCTTGATCCCCAAAGCTTCCTCAGCTCCCACATAGCCAGGCATATAGAGAGCCTGGCCTCCCGCCGCTGCCACCGGAATATTTACCCTCAATGGAATATCAGCTCCACCAGCCGCATAAATCCGTAGGGCCTCCTTGGCACACTCAATCGCTTCTTCCATGGAGAAAAGCTCTCTCATCTCTTGTTCTTTCAATACTCGAATTTCCATCTTTATTTTTCCTCCTTATAAATTATTTTTTTTTTATACCGCCCTTTCCGGCGTTTCCACCCATTCCCAAAAGCCCCATAGCCAACCCTATCATACTCAACCCCAGGCCTCCTTGGTGGGGCCACCTTATTACCCCTT
>JAGOHU010000161.1 GCA_017995975.1 Negativicutes bacterium | reverse complement strand
CATTTCTAGGTATAATAAATTTTGTCTTTATATGGAGAGGTGTCCGAGTGGTCGAAGGAGCTTGATTGGAAATCAAGTGTAGGGGAAACCCTACCGAGGGTTCGAATCCCTCTCTCTCCGCCATAAACTTAAAAAGCTTCTAGCAGAAATGTTAGAAGCTTTTTTTATTTTGCTTTTCCTTATTTTTTCTCTTTGTGGCAACTCTGTTATGCCATCTTCTCTAGTGTCATCATAGTTTTCTCAGTCTACTACAGATCCCTTTATTCAATATCACTAAGAAGTTTTCAGATAAAGGACTGACAATCCCCTCAATATTCGTCATTAACAAAGTCTTCTAAAATACTTCCTAGGTTATCAAATACCGAAAAATCAACCCATTTAGGATAAGTCTTTATCATTTTTTGAAGTTCACTATCCAATTCTCTCAATAACGTTATTGTTCGTGGTAAATTAGATATTTTGTTGGTTGGTTTTACTTCACAAATATCTTCACGGAGTATTTCGCCTAGAAACCGTGCCATTAAAATCAAAATATCCGACTTCATTTTCCAGTTTTGTATACCCCTATTTGATTGATCTAAGCACTCTACCATCTGATTTATTTTAATTAGACATAAAACTGCATTATCAAGACTTGAATACTCATTGCTTTTCCATGTTGCATAAAATTCCGCCCATATCTGTAAACTAAACAATTGTCTTAGCGCATCCCAGCCATTTGTATTTTTTGAAATAGAATTACGATAACAATAAATTTGAGGAATATTATTTTGATCATCAACATGTGCCATTTCGTGAACAAGAGTGCTTAATATCTCTCCTCCGCTCATCTTCATATTAAGATAACAAATAATTTGGTACTCAGGAGGGTTCGAGTGAATTACTTTAAGCTCTCCCCCCACATCAGTTTTCATATCAAACATATTTTCTAATTGTTTTGGTTTATCAAAAAGAAGCTCTGTAAAACCTGTAAGGTTAAATCTGCTAGATACTTTACTTATTACTTGCCTACAACAAGTTTCACAATTTTTCTTTGCTTCGTCTGATATGTCGATATTATATAATATTTTTTGGGGGGGATTAATCATGTAACCTCTCCTTTATGACTCTAAAAATTCAAATTCCTCTACATCATTTGAATTCTTGTCATTTACTCCTCATAGTTCTTGATCAAGCGACTCCCCCACCACCAAAAGATAACTCCGTAAACTAGGAGTCCAATCATATAGAGAGGAAGAACTCCGGTAAATTGTTTGCTTTGGAGCAGTTGATTGATCATCCCAAGGGGGAGATTTTTCATAATTCCTTTTAAAAGCCAAGGTAGGTTTTCAATGGGGAAAAAAGAGCCCGAAAAAAAGATCATAGGAGTCATCAAGAAATTTTGAATGATCGACAGGCCCTCGTTGCCTTCTGCCCACATGCCTGCTGCAATTCCTAAAGCAGAAAATAATACTGCACCACAAAATATTCCTACAGCTCCATACCAGCTAAGCTGCCAACCTCCGAAAAAGAAAGCCCCAATACTATAAATCAACAAGGATGAAAAGACTCCTCTGACAATTCCAGCAGCAATTAAACCGAAAGCAACTTGCCCTGGGCTCACTGGACTCACCATCAAACTTTGAAAAGTTTTATAATAAATTCGTCCTACACTCACCGAAATTGATGTTTGCTGAAAAGAATTGCTCATCACCGATATGCCTGCCATTCCTGCACACAAAAAGGCACCATAGCCCCCTTCGATTTGAACAAGCCTCCCTAAACCTAAGCCGAAGGCGAAAAGGTAAATCAGAGGGTAGAATAAACTAGACACCACATAGCTAGGTTTGCTAAATTTCACTCGCAAAATAACCATTTCTCTTTTAAATACGGCCCACCAATTCATCTATTTCCCCTCCTTCCTCACCAAATCTAAGAAAAGTTCTTCTAGGCCTGTAGACCGGGCTAATAAGTCTGCCGGATTGCCACGCCAAGTGACTTTTCCTTTTTGTAGAAAGCAGACCTCATCACAGAGCGCCTCAGCCTCTTCCATATAGTGGGTAGTCAAGAGAATTGCTTTTCCTTGCTCTTTCAAAAGCCCAATCAGGTCCCATAAATGGTGACGCACATCTGGATCAAGCCCTACTGAAGGCTCATCTAGCAGCAAAATATCTGGGTCTGGTAAAAGAGCTCGAGCAATCAAGACCCTTTGAGCATAGCCGCCCGAAAGTTTACTGCCTAGCTTGCCCAACATATCTACAAAATCAAATTGTTCAGCCAGCTTGTCAATCTTTTGATCATAATTTTTCACCCCAAAAAGCCAGGAATAACAACGAAGTGCATCTCGCACCGTCAAGTCTCTCTCCAAATTATTATCTTGAGGGATCACCCCAATCCTCAAATGAGCTTCCTTTCGAATTTCATCCAATTTCTTCCCGTCCAGAGTCACGTTCCCAGCAGTTGGGGTAGCCAAGTCGGAAATAATTTTCATCAAAGTTGTCTTCCCAGCCCCATTTGGCCCCAATAGCCCCAAGATCATTCCCGAATGAATTTCCAGCGACACTTCTTCCAGTACCATCTTTTTATCATAAGCCTTACTTACTCGATCCACTTTCAGGCTAACAAATTTTTTAGAATTCAAAGACATCTTCACCCCTCCTATCTCTTCTTCCTTTCAGAGAACTCTGACCAATTTTATATGACAAACCTTCCGAAAGATAGTAATTCTTAAATAATTTCCACTCTTTGTTTATTTCGTTCTTCCAGAACCAAATCCTTTTTCGGGCTTACCAAGGCCACCGGACTCTTCCTCTATCAAAAGGACTTAATCAACCTGCTGATTCGCCAGAAATCGATCTGCTTCTGCTTCTAAAATCCCAATCAACTTCTCATCCATAAATTCATACTCATCAGGAATATGTAAGCAAATTACTTTTTTTCCGATCAATTCTTCCCCATATTTCTCCTGAATCCGGCGGCTATGCTTTTTTCCCATTGTAAAGATCACCTCAGCCCAGCCAATCAAGCCAGCAGTCACTCTCACTCGAGCATTATTTTCAGTCCCTGCTGATCGGACTTGCCATCCATTCAGACCATCCAACACTTTTTCGGCAGTCAGGCTTCTTCTTTTGTTTTGACTACATAAAAATAATAGTTTCATCTTTTTCCTCAAAATTCTTTTATCTATTTTGCCTCTGAGGCAATCATTATCTCTAGTATCTAGTATATTAAAAATATTTCCCGACTGCTATACTAGAGCAAAGAGAAAAATTGAGGTGAAAAAAATGACTGAAAATTGCCGACAAATTTTAGAACTATTAAACTGCAAATATGAACTTTTTGAAAATCAGGAGAATGATATCCCACTCATTAATCAATTCAACGAATGGACTCTCCAAGGAAAAAAAGCCGGCTTTTATCCTCTGATCATTGTTCCGAGTGATGTGCTTACCGATGCAATTGATCTCGCTTTTGAAGATATGGAGCTCCAAGTCACCCCAGAAAACTTCCGTCTCTTACGGAAACAAATTTTGGAAGAAGCAGACCATATTGAGCCAGAGTACTTTTTAGCAGATCGACTTAATGAATACTCGGATATGTACAAGGACGAGGAACTGCTTGGTAGTTTTATGGATACCAAGCCGAGCCATTGCTTCTACAGCTATATGGAAGATGGCCAACTGGCTCCCGAAGTCATTCTCGCCCAAATTCCTGCGGATCACCCTTGGGAACTTGCCGCTTGGATTCCGATGGGTGGCTTTAATGATTGTCCAAGTCCGGCAGCTCAAGTGGCAGTCTTCAAAAAATGGCACCACACCTACGGAGCGATTCCTACAGTCGTGACCTATGACAACTGGGAACTAGAACTTCAACAGCCTCCTAGCACCGAAGATGACGCTCTGGACCTTGCGAAAGAGCACTTTGCTTTCTCTTCCGATAATGTCACCCAAGCAGCCAAAGGATTTGCTTCTCTTCGAGGCCTGGCCAGCTCCTTAAAAAATTCAACCACCTGGTTCTTCTGGTGGGATTAAGCTCCTAGTTCCCCCGACTCTAGCTATGAGGTGATATATGATCTATCCAATTCTCTCAGTTGCCCTCGGCGGTGCTTTCGGCAGCGTCGCCCGGTGGCTGGTTAGTAACCGATTAAACCCGGTCTTTCTTCACTTACCGTTAGGTACTTTAGTTGTAAACTT
>JAGOHU010000160.1 GCA_017995975.1 Negativicutes bacterium | reverse complement strand
GCACTAGCCCGTGGTGAGGGTACCTTAGCTGCCACTGGAGCATTAAGTGTCAAAACTGGTGCTTATACAGGCCGATCTCCAAAAGATCGATTTATTGTAGATTCTCCATCCATTCATGACGAAATTTGGTGGGAAACCAACCAACCGATTTCTGAAGAAAAATATCAGCATCTCTATCATCGATTGAGTGCTTATTTACAAAATAGAGAACTTTTCGTGTTTGATGGTTTTGCTGGGGCAGACCATGACTATCGTTTGCCAATTCGAGTGATCAATGAATTTGCTTGGCAAAATCTTTTTGCTCAAAATTTATTCATTCAGCCTTCTAAAGAAGAATTAGAAAACCATTTAGCCGAATTTACCATTATATCAGCTCCAGGCTTTAAAGCTATCCCTGCTATTGATGGAACCCCTTCGGAAGCTTTTGTGATCCTTCATTTAGTTGAAAAGAAAATCATTATTGGAGGCACTCATTACGCAGGCGAGATGAAAAAATCAATCTTTAGCGTATTGAATTACTTATTACCGAAAAAAGGAGTTCTCTCCATGCACTGCTCAGCCAATCAAAGTGAAAATGGGCAGACCGCTCTTTTCTTCGGTTTGTCTGGCACAGGAAAAACGACCTTGTCTGCCGACCCGACTCGGAGCCTTATTGGGGATGATGAGCATGGCTGGAGTGATCGAGGTGTATTTAATTTTGAAGGTGGTTGCTATGCCAAATGTATTCGGCTCTCCCAAGAGAATGAACCGCAAATTTGGGATGCAATTCGTTTTGGTGCAGTGATCGAAAATGTAGAAATTGACGAGTCTTTGCGTCATCCGGACTATGATAGTGAAAAACATACCGAAAATACCCGGGCCGCTTATCCCCTGACCTTTATTCCCGATGCGGTATTGCCGAGCGTAGGAGGCCACCCCAGCGGGATCGTCTTTTTGACTGCTGATGCTTTTGGAGTATTACCACCAGTAGCGAAGCTAACCAAAGAGCAAGCCATGTATTACTTTTTATCAGGTTATACCAGTAAACTAGCCGGCACAGAGCGGGGGATCACAGAGCCAGAGAGTACTTTCTCTACCTGCTTTGGCTCTCCTTTCTTGCCTCTCAATCCATTAGTGTATGCGGAACTACTCGCGGAAAAAATGGACAAGCATCATGTAGACATCTACCTAGTCAATACAGGCTGGCAAGGGGGCCCTTATGGAGTGGGAGAGCGAATGAGTATCAAGTATACCCGAGCTATGGTAAACAACGCAATTAACGGCAATCTAGCTCAAGTAGAGTATCAGTCAGACCCACACTTCAAGTTCCTTGTGCCGCAAAGTTGTCCAGAAGTTCCAGCGGAACTTTTGAATCCCCGCAATACTTGGAAAGATAAAGAAGCTTACGACAAAGCCGCTGCTGAATTAGCCCAAAAATTTGCCAAAAACTTTACCAAATTTTCCAAAGTGCCAGACAAAGTTAAACAAGCGGGACCTCAATAAAACAAGAAGAATCCTCCATTCCTTTTAAGGAATGGAGGATTCTTTAATGGTAAAAGACTAGTTCATTTTAAGTTGAATATCTCGAGCAGCAATAATATCTACACCTAGGTCAAGAATATTTGGTACTACCACTTGGCCTTCTGTGATCGGAGCAGTGACGGAAAAATTTCGCAAGAATTCAGCACATTCCATAATTTTTTCTTTCGGCAAGCCTTCTTTGGATACCACTGGTAAAACCGGTAATTGACCATTTTTTACTGGAATAGCCAGAGTGATCATTCGTTTGGGTGCCACCATTTCTTCTTGGGCATAAGCTTTACCTCGTATGCATCCGAAGCCTTCAACATTTTCCACCTCTTTGCCTTTCATGGTCACCGTCAATTGACAGCCCCGAGGGCAAACGATACAACTGAGATTTACTTGATTCGTATCCATTAGGAATCCCTCCTTTTTAGGCTGACAGTTAGTTCGCCATGAATAGCGGCAACCTTTTCTTTGGGTAGGTCCATTACGATCATTTCGCCGGGCTTTACTACCATATGGCGATGGCTCAGAAGTTCCAAGCCACCAGACTCAATGCAGATATTTACATTCTCATCAGGCTTGCTGACCCGTAGGAAAAATCGAGCCGTCTCGCCTTCTTTCGGGATGGCCAATCGATGAGGAACTACTGTGCGAATTCCAGCTCCTGGTTGGACTTGGATCACTCGCTCTTCTTTTTCGAGCTTTTCTTGAGCATAAAGAGCGGCAGATTTTCCTGCAATCCCAGCTTCTTCGGAAACAAAGTCCACCAGATCGTGAACATGAACCACATTGCCAGCGGCAAAAAATCCATCTAGGCTGGTATGACGACGTTGATCGACAATGGGGCCACTAGTGAGAGGATGAAGATCAAGTCCGAGTCCCCGTGAAAGCTCATTTTCGGGGATCAATCCTACTGAAAGAAGTAAGGTATCACAAAGAATGTCAAATTCTGTTCCTGGAATTGGTTGCATTTTCTCATCTACTTGAGCACAGGTCACTCCTGTCACTCGGCCTTTGCCATGAACTTTTAAAATTGTATGGCTTAGATGAAGAGGAATATCGAAGTCCTCTAAGCATTGAACAATATTTCGGGTCAATCCGTTAGAAAAGGGGCAAATCTCCAGCACCGCCTTCACCTTGGCTCCTTCTAACGTCATCCGGCGAGCCATAACCAAGCCAATATCGCCAGAGCCCAGGATGACTACTTCTTTGCCGGGCAAAAAGCCTTCCATATTGACCATTCGTTGAGCTGCTCCGGCAGTGAATACGCCAGCAGGACGAGTGCCAGGTATCCGAATTGCTCCACGGGTTCGTTCACGGCAGCCCATAGCCATTACGATGGACCGACCGACCAATTCGAGCATTCCCTGTTCCGGATTTACTGCGATCACTGTTTTATTGGGCAATACATCAAGCACCATCGTATCAGTCAGGACAGTAAGTCCTTCAATTTCATCGAGCAATTTAATACAACGATGAGCATAGCCGGGACCAGTCAGCTCTTCTTTAAAATGGTGAAGCCCAAAACCGTTGTGAATACACTGTTGGAGAATGCCGCCCAATTCTCGGTCACGCTCAATCATTAAAATACTCTTTGCACCATTTTGGGAAGCACTGTAAGCGGCAGAAAGACCCGCTGGGCCACCGCCGATCACAATCACATCATAAGCAATTAAACAAATCTCATTCATGGTGACCCTCCTGACTTAGGTCGGAAATTTTTTCATAGAAGAGAATCGAATTTTCTTCTTCTTTGCGTACTTGGGTGACTGGGATTTTAAGTTCTCGGGCGAGAATGTCGGTGATGCGAGGGCCACAAAATCCGCCTTGGCAACGACCCATTCCTGCACGGGTTCTACGCTTTACTCCATCCAGAGTGCGAGCACCACAGGGTTCCTGGATGGCTTCAACGATCTCTGCTTCGGTGACGATTTCACAGCGGCAGATCACTCGACCATACAAAGGATTCTCTTTGATTGCTTGGGCCTGCTCTCGCTGAGAGAGTTTGTGGAATACTTTTTTCTTAGGTAAGGTTGGAATAAAGTTCTCTTTTTTAGTTAACGGTACGATGGCGTGAACTAAATCCACTAATTTTTCTGCAATTGCTGGAGCAGCGGTCAAGCCAGGAGACTGAATCCCAGCAGCATGATATAGCCCAGTTACTATTGGTGAAGCTCCAATCACAAAATCATTGGTAGAAGATACAGCCCGTAGCCCAGAAAATTGGGTAATCGTCGCATGTAGAGGCAAGGTCGGGATGAGTTTACGAGCCGAATTGATAATTTCGTTGATTCCTTCAGGAGAAGTTGAAGTCTCTTCCAGATCATCGATGTTTTGGGCATTAGGCCCAACAAAAGTATTACCGTGGGTGGTGGTGCAGACCAAAATTCCTTTGGAAATTTTGCTCGGTGCAGGAAAGACCACTCCTTGGACCAAGTCGCTTTTCATAGCCTTATCAAAGAAAAGATATTCTCCTTTTCGTGGGCTAATGGTAAAGCTGTCATCACCCGCCATTTGGCTGATTTCACCTGCGTGAATTCCAGCGGCATTGATTACATATTTGGCATTGAAAATGCCTTGTGGGGTAGTTAAAGTGAAAGTTTCATCTTCTTTTTTTGTGATTTCAGTGACTGGGCAGTTGGTATAAATTTTTGCTCCATTTTGCTC
>JAGOHU010000159.1 GCA_017995975.1 Negativicutes bacterium | reverse complement strand
CTCCAAAAAACTACCCCTCTTTTGAGGATTCGGTAGAAGAAATAATAACTTCGGCTGCTTTGCGGCGCAGAACGTTCATGATCAAATTCCCCATATGTCCTTCTTTTTCCACATAAGATTTAACATTTTTTACAGGAATATCATAATTTAGCGCCATCATACGCAGTTCACCATCTAAATCTCTTTGAGAAACTCCCAGCTTTTCAGCTTTTGCAACTTCTTCAAGGACTAAATCAGTTTTCACACCTTCTTCAGCCACTTCACGATAATCATTCTTCAAGTCTTCAACTGTTTTATTCGAGTGCTGTAGATACATATCCAAATTTGCACCCTGATTTTGAAGATTTAAGTCTAGCTCAGCAAGCAAATTGCTCACTCGATTTTCGACCATTACTGCTGGAATGTCAGCCTCAATACTATCTACTAATTTTTTCAAAACTGCTGCTCTAAAGCTTCTTTCAGCTTCTACTTGTGCTGTGGACAGCAAGCGTGTTTTCACATCTTCTTTTAACGCTTCCATCGTATCAAATTTACCCATTTCTTTGGCAAATTCATCATTCAATTCAGGAAGTTCGCGAGTTTTGATCCCATTTAAATGAACTGCAAAACTAGCATCTTTTCCTTTTAATTCTTCCGAAAAATAGCTTTCAGGGAAAGTTACTTTTACATCTCGATCTTCGCCGACTTTCATTCCAACAACTTGATCTTCAAAGCCAGGGATGAAAGAACCGGATCCGAGCTCCAATGGGTAAGATTTTCCTTCTCCCCCATCAAAAGGAACTCCATCAACAGTACCAAGGAAATCGATCATCACCATATCACCACTAGCAGCAGCGATACCTTCGGGAGCGTCAACCATTTTTCCACGGCGAATACGTAGATTTTCAATGTGCTTCTCTACTTGCTCATCCGTAACAACCGGAACTTCTTTTTCTACCGAAAGCCCTTTATATTCACCTAATTGAATTTCAGGCTTCGCAATTACTACAGCTGTATAAACTGCGGCTTCTCCTTCTTCGAAATTAACTTTTTCGATCTCTGGATGAACCACAGGTTCAATTTTCAATTCTTCCAAAGCTTTGGGATAGGTTTTATTTACCAGAGCTTCAAATGCCTCCGCAATAAAAGCCTCTTGACCAATACGATTTTCAAGAACCTTTCTTGGTGCTTTACCTTTACGAAAACCGGGGATATTTACCTGATTAGCAATTCTCTGAGTTGCACTTTTAAATGCTCCAGTGACTTCTTCAACCGTTGCGCTTACCTGGATCACCAAAGTATGTTGATCTTTTTTCTCTATTGTTGCATTCATGAATTAATAAGCCTCCTCATAAAATCTTCTAGTAGGGTAAATTCGCACCCATTCAAAGTCAAAGATCCCCCATGTACCATACTCAACCATTTTACCATAAACCATGGCAAAACAAAAGCCTGACCACTTAGTCAGGCAAAAAAACTTTTGGAGCGGAAAACGAGATTCGAACTCGCGACCCTCGCCTTGGCAAGGCGATGCTCTACCACTGAGCTATTTCCGCAATTCAATTTAATTTGAAAATATGGTGCGGGAGAAGGGACTTGAACCCCCACGTCCTAAAACGCCAGATCCTAATTCTGGTGCGTCTGCCATTCCGCCACTCCCGCATATTTTGAATAACGACGGCTCTAACACCTTTCGCTCTCCACTAGAAACTAATAAAATTGGCTGGGGTGGCTGGATTCGAACCAACGAGTGCCGGAGTCAAAGTCCGGTGCCTTACCGCTTGGCGACACCCCAAAGTGCCATATCTGCTTGCAATTTGTATTATGGGGTGACTAGAGGGAATCGAACCCTCGCATAACGGAACCACAATCCGCCGTGTTAACCACTTCACCATAGTCACCATGTAACAAACCGCCACAGACAAGAAGAATTATAACAAATTCTGATCCATCCGTCAATACTATAAAACTTTTTTTCTTACTTTTTTTTACGGTCTTAGAATTTTATAGTATAGTAATAAGAGTATTTTCATACTTTTAGATTTTATTTATTTACCCTTCAAATATTAATTTAACTGGTTTTTCATTCAAATTAGCTCACACTAATTTGAGTCATAAGAATAAATAGCAAAGGAGTAAGTTTATGACCTCTTCTTCAAAAAATATCTTGTGGTTTTCTTTTCGCCAACGTCACCTCAATAAATACCAACCTTATTTTTCCAACTCATCCAATCACTTTAGCCACTCTATGATAACAATAAAACCCAAACAAATAAATCTTTCCCTTCTTAGTCGCTATATAAAATCCTACTGGATTTATGTAAAAGGCAATTATGATACCCACTTACTCCATACCATCTGGGCGCACTTTCAAGAACGATCTAGCCAAAAATATCCATTAAATTTTCATAACAAAATCAAAATTCTCCAATGGATATTATGGGCGAGAAAAATCCTGAAACAAAAATCTCCTGATGCAATTATTATTTGGGGTGGTCTCCAGTTACATCAAGCCGTTTTAACAATTCTAGCAAAAGAATCAAACATTTCAGTCGTTTTTCTTGAAAACGGATTTCTCCCCAACACAACTCAAGTCGACTTAGAAGGTGCAAATTGGCTCAGTAGCATCAAAAACATCAAGCCCGACGATTATAATCACCTCCAATTGGATGAAGTCAAACTTGCCCAGCTCTTCGATAAAGAAATCATCCCTCGAGAGCAACGCAAATCCTTAAGCACAACTCTGAATACAAAAAAATCTGACGAGTTATCCCACTTGCCAAAAGAATATCTATTTCTTCCATTCCAAGTTAGTAAAGACAGTCAGATCAAACTCTACTCCCCCTGGATACCAAATATGATCTCTTTAGTAGAATCTGTCTCCCAGGCACTAAAAATTTACAATCACTCTTCTGAAAAACCACTAACCATTGTCGCCAAAGAACATCCGTCAGATTTTGGTCGAGTAAATTATGCAAAGCATAAAGCAGTGTGGGCAGAAAAAGGAATTCATTTTGCCAATAAAATCCCTACCTCAGAGTTAATTGAAAAAGCCTCTGCAATTATCACAATTAATTCATCTGTTGGTGCCGAAGCACTTTTAAAAATGAAATCAGTCATCCTTTTAGGGAATGCCGCCTATCACCAAACCCAAATCACCCAAAAAGCGTCTTCCGTCGAAGAGCTCGTTCAAACAATTCAAAACTTTGAAAAATTTCCAAACCCAGAAAAACTTAAATACTACCTTTATTATCTATACTATAAAAAATTGGTCCAAGGTCACTATAAATCACTTTCCCGCGATCATTGGGAAAGCATGGAGAGAAAGCTTTTAGAATTACTCACCCCTAACTCTTGATTTCTGATATAATAATGGCGGATCCTATTATTTACTGGAGGAATCATATTTATGAAAAAACTACTCTTTGTAGTATTGTTTTTGTTCTTAGCAATAACAGTCTCCAATGCCCAAGAACAAGCTACTCCACAACCTCAGTGGTTTGCAGTGGCCGAAGATGAAGACCAGATTATTTATGTTGATTTAAAACCACTTCAAGAACTCTATACAAAAAAAGATTCCTTTAACCCAAGCATCCCGATCTCACTTCTAATCAAAACAGAGAATAAATCACCAACGAGTGCAATTGCCTACTATACAAATCAAGTTGAATGCAAAATAGATTCTCAAGAATATCGATTGCTCAACTACTCCAATTATCGCTCTGACGGAACCCTCTTAGACAGTAATACCCTAAAGAGTACACAAGTCTTTCCAATCATCGAAGGTACTCCCTTTGATGGAATTTCTTCTTTTATTCTCTTCTATATGAAAAATGGTCCCACAGCCCTGAAATAACAGAAAGGCCTCTAGCAAAACATTTGCTAGAGGCCTTTCTGTATCCATATTTATATTTGTCCTACATACACCAATCCATATAGACAAGAAAAAGCCAGTAGCTCTAAAGCTACTGGCTCAAACATTAATAAATTCATAACCATCGACCACAAAAAATCTGCCATCGACAAAATAAACAACCTCACAACAAATGGGACAAAATTAAAAAAGACTTCTAACAATAATGTTAGAAGTCCCTGATTTCAATGGTGACCCTGGAGGGATTCGAACCCCCGACATTTTGATTCGAAGTCAAACACTCTATCCAGCTGAGCTACAGAGTCAATTAAGCACTTAGTAAGTATATCCTATTC
>JAGOHU010000158.1 GCA_017995975.1 Negativicutes bacterium | reverse complement strand
CTGCAATTGAAGGCAGAAAATGGGGAATGATTGGGCAAAGAGTTTTTCAAAAAATTGAAGATTTACCTCAACCAGTTATTGCTGCAGTAAATGGGTTTGCTTTAGGTGGCGGATGTGAACTTGCCATGGCTTGTGATATTCGTTATGCTTCTGATAATGCGAAATTTGGACAACCTGAAGTATCCTTAGGTATTTTACCTGGTTTTGGTGGTACGCAAAGATTGCCCCGATTGATTGGCAAAGGACGAGCCAAAGAATTACTTTATACAGGAAATATGATTTCTGCTGACGAAGCCTATCGAATTGGGCTTGTAAATAAAGTAATTCCTCAAAATAATTTGCTCGAAGAAGTAACAGCTTTGGCAACCAAAATTGCTGCAATCGCACCAAATGCAGTTCAATTAACCAAATCTGCTGTAAATCGTGGAATGGATATGGATTTACGTTCTGGAATCGCTTATGAAGCTGAGGCTTTTGGAGTCAGTTTTGCTACTGATGATCAAACCGAAGGAATGAAAGCTTTTCTTGAAAAAAGAAAAGCTGAGTTCAAAGGTAAATAGAGTAAATAAAAAAGAACCCTAAGCGGAGATAATCCATTAGGGTTCTTTTCTCATTCAATTAAGTTTACATAATATATATTATGCGTAATAAATCCGGAGCATAAATTACATAGATAAGAAATTATTTAAAATGAACTTCAGTGGCTCCATCGCCTCCTTGATTTAAAGGAGCTAATTCGAATTTTTGTACTGCCAAATGACCTTTCAAATAAATATGAATTTCTTTTCGAAGTACACCAGTACCTTTTCCATGAATGATTCGCACAAAAGGCATTCCTAGTAAAATCGCTTCATCCATAAATTTTTCAACTTTTAATAAAGCATCCTCCGAATATTCACCTCGTACATCTAATTCCATCCCAAGAGATTTAGCTTTGAAGGTTCTTTCGGTTTCTTTATTAATTCGTGTAATTCGACGTCTTCCAGGATTACTTTTTTTATCTGCTAATTTAGGTGGCTCAGCAGTTTTTTTACAATCATTTCGAGAAACTTTTAGCTTTAGTGAGCCCACTTCAGCCCATAGGTAATTTCCTTCAATTGAAATTACTATACCTGAATTTTTCAAAGTATCAATGTAAACACCATCACCAATATTGATCTCTTGATTAGTATTAAGTTCGAAAGGATGACCATCCGAATTTGTCATTTTAAAATTTGGCATATTTTTTTCTAAAAGAGTTAACTTTTCTCGCTCGTTTTGAATCTTTCGTTCCAAGTCGGAGCCAACTAAATGACCTTGTCGATAAGATTTTAGACTCTCTAGAATTGTTTGGACTTCTTGGCGGCTAGTTGCTAAGAAGTGTTGATTTTGCTCTTTTAATTCATCTAATTTTTTTTCTTGCTGTATTTGCCATTTTTTCTTAGATTCATTTAAATTGGATTCATTAATTTTTAACTGATTTTTTTCTTTTTGAATCTCTTTTAATTGTTCTGCTAATTCGTCTCGTTGAACCCTCAAAGAACTCAAAAGATCATTTAGTTCTCTTGTTTCATTTCGTACCTTTTTTCCGGCACTTTCAATCACATCATCCGGTAATCCAAGCTTTTTACTAATTGATAGCGCATTACTTTCGCCCGGAATTCCTAAAATCAATCGATAAGTTGGCCGTAAAGATTGGAGGTCAAACTCCATACTTGCATTCTCCATTGCTGGATTCGTAAAAGCATAGGCTTTTAACTCCCCATAATGGCTCGTTAAAAGCACCTTTCCATTCTCGTGGATCAGCTTATCTAGTAATGCAATTGCTAGTGCAGTTCCCTCCTCTGGGTCGGTTCCCGCCCCTAGTTCATCAAGCAGAATTAAATCTTGTTTTTTGGTCAATCGATTAAATATTTCAATTATTTGTGTAATGTGACCCGAAAAAGTACTCAAGCTTTGCTCTAAGCTTTGTTCATCGCCAATATCAGAAAATAAACCAGTAAAAACAGGCAATTTACTCATAGGATTTACTGGAGGAAATAAGCCACTTTGGTGCATGGCTACCAACAAGCCTGTTGTTTTTAAAGCTACTGTTTTCCCTCCAGTATTGGGACCGGTAATCACCAAAGCTCGGCAGTGGTCTGATATTTCGATGGTGATAGGCACAACTAGATTTGGAGCAATTAAAGGATGTCTCGCTTCCAAAAGTTTGATTTCCATATTGGATACAATTTGTGGGCGACTTCCCTTTAAACTCCGTGAAAATTTCGCTTTCGAAAAAATAAAATCTAATTTTGTGATTATTTCTTCATTGTTAAAAATTTCTACTCGATTCCCAGCAATTAATTGGCTTAAAAGCAAAAGAAGCCGCTCGATTTCATTTTTTTCTGCGCTTTTTAATTGAGCCAGATCATTATTGATTTCGACTAAAGCCATTGGCTCAATAAAAACAGTGCTACCACTAGCTGATTGGTCATGGACAATTCCAGGAAATCGGTGACGATATTCTTGTTTGATTGGAATAACATATCGTCCACCTCTAACCGAGTATAAGGATTCTTGAAAGAATTTTTGGTAGTCTGAAGATTTTAAAACTTGATCCAATTTGGTTCGTATGCTTCCTTGCAAAGAACGAACCTCTCTACGAATTCTTGCTAATTCAGCACTGGCCGTATCAAGAATTTCGCCAGAATCACTCAAGATTTTTTTAAAATCTGCCTCTAGTTTTGGTAAAAACTCTAACTGACCAACTAAATCCTGAATGATAGGAACCGGGAATTCTAATCCAAGTAAATTCTTTTTATGGCGATGAACAGCTTCAATTGTGGAGAGCACTTGTATTAGTTCTTCTCCAGATAAAATAGAACCAATTTGTGCTTTTTTTAATAATTCTTTTAAACTATAAATTCCTCCAAATTGATAATTCGGGAAAAAAGTTAAAACTTTTAGTGCTTCTTCGGTTTGATCGAGTTCTTGCTCAATTAATTCGCGGTTTGAAAAGGGGATTCTAGTTAAAATGATTTCTTTTCCCATTCGAGTATCCGCATATTCAGCCCACCGAGAAATAATTTGATTATATTCTAATGTTTTTAAACATCGATCATTTGAAATGAGTTGATCTGACATTTATTCCACTCCTCTAAAATAATGCCCCCGTGTAATATTGGGAGAAATTACTTGTTTTTCCTGTTCTTTAGTAAATCGTTTTCGCTCTCGACTCCCTTGGATATAAGAACGGATAATGTTTTGAAACTCCTTATCCTTAAAATAACGGAGATCAAGTCGCCAAACTTTAATACCCAACTTTAAAAGATCATTTTGATAGTAAATCATCGATAAATTTTGTCCATTAAAAATATGGCTACGGCATAATTCGTCAGTCACTATAGGGAATTTTTCTCCTTTTCGATCTACTAAATGATAGCTACCGTCCTCACAAGGACGACTGCAGAGTTCCCCATTGCCTACCCCACCCAAATAAGCTCCTAAAGGGCAAAATTTTGAGATCATCACCTCTTGAGAGCCATGAACATTGATTTGCAATTTCGTCCCCCATAAAAGGCCTATATTTTTCATTTTTTCTAAATTTAACTCGGGAGATAATGTGACTTCATCAAATCCAAAATGATAATACTCTTTCAAAGCAATTTGGTTCAAAATATTCAAAGAAAAATCACCATAGACTTCTATTTGAGGTTTAATTTTTTTTATCTCTTTAAAATAATGAAGTCCAGTTAACATTACAGCATCTGATTGGATTATTATTTCCTTTAATTTCTCATCCTTAAAAAAAACAGAAGATTCTTCTGGAATGATCCGAGGAAATCCTAAAATAAATTGTTTCTCTTTCTTCTTAACAAGTTTTTGAATTTCTAAGGCAGTGTGAAAATGATTTGTAAAGTCCCCTTCGAACAGTATCCGATCTGCTCCTAAATCTAATGCCAAAATTGCTTGTGCGATACTGGCAACTTGTACTTGGAGGCTTATCTTATCAGTTGGGCCAGCTGCCACCATTTCACTTTTTGAAGAAATAGCATTATTTTTTTGCATTCCCTCATAAAATCGTTCTTTTCGAACTTCTGAGAGCTTTTCGATTCCTTGGCGTCGAATATGGTTCAATTCACTAACTGGGATCATAATTGGAGTGCTAGGATCAAAAGATACTTCATTTAACCAGAATGGAGTTCCGCCGAGACGGCCTAATTGTTTCTCAAGAGTCTCTATAGATA
>JAGOHU010000029.1 GCA_017995975.1 Negativicutes bacterium | reverse complement strand
CTGCTTGGGTGTACCGCTGCAGAATTTGATCTATCATTTTTTCCATTTCCTGCTCCTTATCTTCCATCCGAGCAAACATGTAAAGACAATCAGAAAGACGATTTACAAAGCGAAGTAACTCTTCTCGGATTTCTTCTTCTTTGGAAAGCCCGATCAGTAGTCGTTCGGCTCGACGGCACAAGGTACGAGCTACATGGAGTTGAGCTCCCGTTAGGGATCGGCCAGGCAGTACAAAAGAATGTACTGGTGGTAGAAGCTGGCTGTATTGGTCAATTCGGCTTTCTAATTTGGAAATATCCGCCTCACCAATCAATACACTTTTGGCTCGTAATTTTTCTAAATCTCGAGTGGCAACTTCCGCCGAAAGATAAAATATCTTGTATTGAATTTCCTTGAGGTCTTCCTGAATCTCCTGACGAGTTGCGAGCTTTTCAGTCACGCTCAAGTAGGCATTCAATTCATCAAAAGTCCCATATGTGTCTACACGTTTTGAGTCTTTATCGATCCGGGTACCATCAAATAGGCTGGTAGTACCTTTATCGCCTGTTTTGGTATAAATTCCCACAGCCATACCCCTCACTTTTCAAAACTATCGATAATTCCAATGATCGCACTATCAATCGTGCTATTTCCTCCGTACAGATAGCGAGCAGATCCACCTTTGGTCACAATCACATTTTCTCCTACTCCTGCACCCACATCATCTACCGCAATTTCTTCGGTTCCGATGAATTCACCAGTGCTTTTCATAGGCTGGATGATCATTAATTTCTTTCCCACCAAGGAAACTTCTTTTTGTGTAGCCACTACACTACCCACAACTTTAGCAATCAACATTTTTCATTTCTCCCTTCCCAGCAAAAGAACATCCCTTTTCTGGAGTGCCTCTTCTGCTATGGCGGTCATTCTTTGATCCGATCGAATCACTAAATTACTGCCCGAAGGTACACTCATCACTTTTTCATAGGTAATGATCTGTCCGGCACAGCAGTGGCACTGCCGTCCATCCGGATGATAGATTTCCAAGGGCCACTTCAGGAAGAGTTCCTCCGGTAGCCAATGCAAGGAATCAAAATTGGCTTGAATTTGAATTCGGCAACCGAAGCGACTGGCTGTAAGTAGCCAATCGACCCAAGGGTTTGCCGAATCTTTCAACCCATCCAAGAAGGAATAGCTCACTCCTTCTAAACGAATGATATGATTGCAAATAAAGTCTTTCTCTCCGTAATCTACGGTCGAAATGGGACGATCGAAGGAAAGAATCAGGGTATTTTTCTGGCGAATCATCAATTTTTCAATGACCCGTTGAATTAATTCTTCCATCGGCCCGCTCCTTTCTACAGTGGTTGGATTTGACTACTCATTGCAATGCCTAGAGGGGTCACATATTGAGGAAAAAGTGGTTTGTAGACTTCCTTTTCTAAGTAGCGAGAAAAAATCTTTTCACTACCTTCAAAAAAAGCAGCTCCACCCACCAAAATGATCGGTGAGGAATTGTATGAGTTCAGCAATCGATGGGAAATGGATGCCATTTTTTCCAGCACGGGCCGAACAATGACGAAATTTTCTTTTGCTTTCGCCGGGTCTCTTTTCAGAAGTTCCGCTTCTTCCACTGGAATACGATGGTGTCCTGCTAAAACTAATGTCATGTGAGTCCCGCCAGTAGGTTCATCAGCTGTAAAGATCGGCTTTCCTTTTTGGAGCACGCTAATACCCGTAGTTCCGCCACCTACATCGACTACAGCGCCTTTTTTGATTCCCAAAATAAGAGCTGCTGCCGAGGGTTCATCAATCAATTGATCCTGCATCATATCTGCACTTTCAATCACATGACCTACTACATGCTTATTGTTTCCTACTGTACCTGGTGGAATCGCCCCAGAAGCGCTTTTGATTTCACAACCAAGAGCCTCCTCGGCCTGGACTTTGAGCTTTCGCACAATTTCCGCACAGCGCTGGTAATTGACCACCAGTCCATCTTTCACTACATCTGCATATTCAAAAGCCCCAAAGATCGGGCGATTTTCTCCATCTAATACAACCAGTACAATCGAAGAAGTACCTAAATCGACTCCGACTTTAATCCCTTTGGAGCGATCAAATTCCAACCCGGTACCAGTATTTACGATTTGGTGAAAATCTTCCAAAATTTGATTTACTTCTTTCAAAATCGTCATCTTCTCACTACTTTCCCTCAATCCCTTATAGGATTTCCCCTAAAGTATCTGCTTCTGCACTTGCACTATTTGCTTCGTCTGTATCCAAATGGAGCTCTAAGGCATAGCCTTTGCCGATTCGTACAGCCACATCTTCAAAGATCGTTGTTCGTTTCGGAGTCGCAACTTTAACAGCAACCGTCTCCTGGCCAACAAGCCCTAATTGGGCAGCTTCTTCTGGGCTCATATGGATATGTCTTTGAGCAACGATTGCAGCTTTTACGGAAATTTCTCCAAATTCTGATCTTAGAGTAATCAATCCGGCTTCATCAAGCTGACCTGAAAGACAAATGGGGGCTTTGATCCCCAAATAGCGAGTGTCTGTCAGAGACAATTCGATCTGAGTCTTTGCTCTGACTGGGCCTAATATCCGTACATTGGCAATTTCGCCTTTGGGGCCCACTAAAGTAACAACTTCTTCAGCTGCAAATTCTCCGGGTTGTTTGAGCCATTTTTTGACCCGCAATTCTTTACCAGGAAATAGCTTGGCAAAATCTTTTTCCGATACATGCAGGTGTCGATTAGAAATTCCGATCGGTATGGATTTGCGTAGCTCTCCCTGAACTAATTTTCGAATCAATTGTTTCATTCCCAGTTCATTCATGAATTATTTCCCAATGAGGAGTCGGTCTACATCGGAGTGAGGACGTGGAATTACATGAACCGAAACCACTTCTCCCACTTTTTCAGCTGCTGCACAGCCTGCATCTGTCGCAGCTTTTACTGCTCCCACATCACCGCGAACCATTACAGTTACTAAACCAGAACCGATTTTCTCAGTTCCGACTAATGTTACGTTTGCAGCTTTCACCATTGCGTCTGCTGCTTCAATTGCACCGATCAATCCTTTGGTTTCGATCATTCCTAATGCACTATTATTCATTTTTATTTCCTCCTATGATTCTTGAGATTTTTATTTTTTTTGGTTTCTCGCATTACTTTTTTTATTGGCACTGCTTGGTCTTGTGGGCAGAGCTTTGACAGCTGGGAGAGACTTCTTCTCTTCTAGCACTTTTTCGTCGATTACTATGACTGGAGGTGCTTTGACTTCCTCGTTTTTTTGTTCTGGTATTTCAGTTGCGGAAGCCTTAGCTGGCTCAATGATTTCTTCTTTTTCTGGTTCTACCGACTTTTCTATGGGCTCAACCTTTTCCTCTATCTCTTTTTCGGGTTCTTCTTTTTTTTCGACCCCTGATTTGGGAGTTGGAAGAAAAGTGTCTATCACCATTTGATCCGGCCGTGGAATCACTTTCGCCGCAACAAAAGAACCATTTTCTTTTGCTTTTGCTGCCCCTGTATCAATTGATGCTTGTACAGCCGCTACATCGCCTACTACCTTGATGGTCATCCAGCCAAAGCCTTTGGCTTTGTCAATCTCTACCAACTCCACTACAGCTACTTTGGCCATCACATCGGCCACCGTAATTGCTCCAGCCAAGCCCTTCACCTCAAGGAGTCCTAATGATTTTTTCACTTTTTCACCTCCTGGAACACCGGATTTTACTTACCCAAAAAACAAATTCAAAGCCAGCACAGTTGTAAAAATAACTGTGGCTGGTGGATCAATATGGGTATCACAATGACTATTGAAAGATTTGCCTACTACATCGCCATAGAGGGTATTGAAGACCGCCACACCAGTAGCGATAAAAACGTTGCCAGTCAAAACAAAAGCAACTGCACAAGGTAGAGTAATATGGTGAGTGGCTGGAATCGGGAAGCCGGTTTGAGCAAAAACTAAAGTCATTGCAGAAATCCCAAAACAAACAACTGGATAAAGCCCAAGTAACTCTTTTTTCATCCCTGCCCCAAGCATCAATTGACCTACGTAAGCAACAGTCAGGCCTACACCCAAGCCAAATAGGATATTGTTGACCAAGCCACCTTTTGGGGTATACCATTGTCGCTCAATCTCACATTGGCCAGTCATCCCAGTACGGCCAAAGGCAAAGCGAGTAACTACTCCGAGAGTAAATACAGTCATGGCCACTACGTCGGTCGGAATTTTTGCTACGGATCCAAATACATAAGCTAGTACAGCTCCTAATACACCGAAAACGCCTCCAACAAATAGGGTTCCTGCATCACCAGTGCTATAAAGAGGAGTCAAAATATCACAACCACTTTTGAGATTGTTCTTTTTATTTGCTGCATAAGCTGCTGCAGCAACGCCTCCGGCAAAAGTAATATGAGGGCCTAAGAAAGGACCAAACGCAATATATCCTACCGAATACTCAGTGAATCCAGCCATTCCGAGTAAACCACCTGCAACGGCCACTACACCAGTCATAATAAAAACTGGCAAAGCGCCCCAAGCAGCACCTAAGATGCCACCACCAAAGGCAGCAAGTAACATTACCACATCCATCAAGTCGTCCTCCTATTTAATTTTTAGAGCGATTCCTTTTACTAGGCGAGCTGCATTGCTACCCAAATTGCGAATTTCTTGCTTTGGAGTCCCTCGGTAGCCTTGCAATTCTAAAAAAGGTTTTTCTATCGGCAGATTTCGATACTGGATCACCACTTGATCTCCATCAAAGCCGATCCCAACCAATAACGACGAACTATTGGCGGCTTCAAAAGCCACCCGTTTTACTTCTTTGCCTAGTTGATTTTCAATTGTATAGGGAATGCCTTCTTCTTCCATGCCATAAAGCAAGGGATTTAGGGCTTCCCTGTTGATCTCTTTGGTTAGTCCAATGATGATCGTAGGTCTTTGATTCAAGTCAATTTGCATAAAAGTCACCTGCTTCTTTACAAGAAAGAATCAAGCCAGTGGCTACTGCATTTCGCGGACCTTCCACAGTTCTCACATTACCTTGACCAGCCACCAAACCATAATGGGAAAGGGCATTGGTAATTAATTGAGGAACTTCAAAGTCTTTGGCCGAGCCACCAACAATCACTACGAAAGGAATGTCCCGAATATTTCCGGTCGGACTGACCGAAGCCAAAGCTCGTAGTGCATTGGTCACAAATACTCTTTCTTTTGCGGTTTGACGAACAATCTTGATCTTTTCAATCGATACATCACCAGACATTGGAATAAATCCTTCGGGCTTTACGATAACCACTTTTGCAAAAAGGGCTGCTGATAAAGGTTCTTCAAAAAATTGTACTGTCCCATCTTCGTGACGAAGATGAAAAATACTTTCAACTTTAGCCAAAGGATATTTCTTAATATCTTCTGCCAAGTAGCGATCATCCAAACCTAGCTCCGAGTCAATAATCATGGTCACCATATCACCTGCACCAGCCAGATGAGTAGCTACAATTTGGCTTTCTCTATTGATGATCGAAGCATCGGTCGATCCAGCTCCTAAATCTAAAATCGCTAAAGGCTTACTGGTACCGGGAGTGGTCAAAGCTCCTAGTATGGCTGCTTCTGCTTCGGCTCCACCAATCTCGACTTTTACACCTAAGGTTTGCTCGATTTCTTCTGCAATTTTCGACATTTGTAAATGATCCGACTTCACCATGGAGGCAATACCTACTGCTTGCTCCATAGAAAATTCTCCGGCCATGCCACCTTTGACACTCATTGGCACAAATGTATCTACTGCTAGTAAATCTTGAATATAAATTTCCCTTGGTGATCTTTCGGTCAACTGAGCCATGGTTTGTCGGACTTTTTCTAGCATTCCGCCTACATTAGTGCCAGGCTCGCCAGTCACATCATCAATTTGTTTATACGAACTGATGGCTTGCATGATTCGCTCGGAACCTTCACTCACATCAATACTTTTTTCTCGACCTTCGCTGAAAATCAGAATTTTTCCAGCTGGAATCGTACGGGCCTTCACATCACCACTTGGAGTTTTGATCACCACTGCAGAACGATTGCCAATCAAGGCTCGAGCCACAGGAACGATATTTTTCGTGTCCTCCGAAGAGAGAGAGAAGACCGTGGCAATCCCATAGGGATTGGAAAGCTGACTGACCACTTTACCCGGATCTGCCACTTCTACTGCGGCTAGCATTCCGGCAGGAACCATATCAATATAAGCTACTTCATCTACAATCGGAATTTTATTGAGTAACCGATTATTGATAAGAACTCCATCGTCGCCTTGCAGAATGGCTGCTTTGATTTTATAGCCTTCTTTTTCGTAGGTATTGATCAATTGAGCTGCTAGCTCAAAATCTACCTCTTTCGAAGCCACCACAATGTAAGACTCATTCCTTACTCCGAGTTGGGGGACTTGGAGGATTGGAACGGTAATCCCAATCCCCAGCCCCACTCCACCAGGAGTTTTTGGGTTGTGCCCAATCATGGTTGATTCGGTGATAATGGTCTCTGTGATCGTTTCCATGGCCACATCTCCAATTACGGGAGTGGCTTCATTAATCCGAATCAAATCCAATTCTTTGACTGTGAGTCCTACTTTTTCTACGACTTCATTTAAGGCTTTGTAAATCCCATGAAGATTTCGTTTCGTTCCTTTGATACCGGTTGTTTCCGCCAAAGCCGAAGCAAGAAATCGAATTTCACCAGAGCCTGAGATTTCAGCGAGAGCAACTTCGGTTGAAGAGTTTCCAATATCCACCCCTACAACTCGCTTCATAGCTTACTCTCCTTTCACTTCGACAATTAGTTGTCCCCTTTAAGCTTCTTACGGGTTTCATAATACCCCGCCGCTTCACGGACATACCCTGCAGTAATCTTTGCTCCATATTTGCTTTCTAGCTCAGCAGCAATATCAAGTAAATCTTGTTTGCTTGATCGATAAGGACGAAGCGCATTATAGATTTCTAATACTCGAGCATCTGGCACAGCAGTAAGCTCAGCAGCACGAGAGAAATTATTGGTAATCGTTGATCGTCCTGCACTGGCTGCAATATCCCCTTGAGCTTTTAGAATTCTTGGAGTAATTCGTAAATCACTGGCTTGAATTTGACCACTTAATACGTTGGCCAAAGTAATGTCATCAAAAGACTTACCGGACTCGCTACGAATCCAGTCTGGATGTTTTTGAGCAATCGGATAATCTGCTGTGGTTGCAGACAAAGGTTGACCAGTTGGACTAGATTGAACCGCTGCTCCAGCAGTACCATTGTTCATTCCTTTAAGGATTTCACGAATCACATTTTCAATCGCTTCTTGGTTCATATGGCTCACCTCCTATAAATTTACTCGAACTTCGTCTGCTGGCTTTCCAATCACTACATATTTAGTTTCTTTAATGTGTAGCAACGCAGACAGAGCTTGGTATTTTGGTCGTGCCATTTGGTCATTCATCATTGGCACTGGAGTTGGGGATTCACCTTTAGCATATTTTGCAGCATTTTTTCCCATAGCTCGGTAAGTTTCCAAAGTAATCAGTGGAGCTTGAGGAAACAATTCAAGATTGGAAAGAGGTTGTAAGTCTCTTTGATGGATAATCGAAGTCCCTTTGGATTGGAGAGCTACACAAATTCCAGAGCCAGAAAGACGATCTCCTTCGACTGCTACGAAAGCTACGTCGGAAGAACGATATACTTTGATCACTCGAGCTTTGAGGCCTTCTTCTTCAATACCAGCCACGATTTGGCGAATAATATCGCGATGAGGAATTCCTACAATGCTTGTATTTTGACCTTCTGAAAAAGCCGGCCCGACTGCGATGATCACTTCATCACGGGAGGTCCCAGGCTGAGCAGGCCCCATGACTTGAAACCAGCTATTATCTCCACTCACTGGAGCGGTCTTGACTGCACTGGTGCCTTTAAAGGAAACTGCTTCACCTGGTCCATCGACTTTCATCTCTGCCAAGACTTCCGCAATAATAGAACGCAACAATTTTTCATTTACATCTGCCATTTCTGCTTCCCTCCTTAAATACTTCTTGGATCGACTGCATTAGGAATGTTTTTCACTTTTTCCCACTCTGCGCCTTCCAGACGGTAACCGGTTCCTGGTCCTGCATAGTCGTTAGGATCGTTTACCGCAGAGATGACATTCCAATTGGCATCAAAAATTGCGGATGTTTGGAGGAAGTCGCCAGCGACTCGTTGTTTCAATAGGTTTAGCACGCTGGTGGCGATATCTTCAATCCCTGCTTTCGCAAGTACTTTAACTAGATCCAAACCAGTAGTACCTCGGCTGAGAAGCTCAGCGGCGGCTTTAAGGTCTTCTACTACGTTACGTTCAGGCATATCTTTGCTACCATGAGCATAAGTAGCAGCTACTACTTCTTCATCGGTGATCGGTGGTAAGCCAAGTCCTTCAAAAAGAGCCTGCAAGGTACGAGCCGCTTTATTTCGGACCGCAACCACTTGGTCTTCTGTTACCGGGCGCAAGCCCCCATCTACTTTTAGATCCCGTTGAATGATATTGTAATCATCATAATCTTCTGCATCCGTATTGGATCCAGCAAACATATTGTCATAGTTTGGTGTAGCAGAATAACCGGAAGATACAAAGTCAGTACCTGGGAGGAATTGCATCAAGAGACGAGCTGTGCGGCGCATATCCGAATGGGAGAAGGTTTGGTCATTTCCAGAAGCGACTTCCAGGTCAAGCATGGTGGTGATCAAGTTTTCCGCTAATACTGCACGAATCCCCGATGGAACCCCACCAGGTACGCCGATACAGCTGATCGAACCATTTTGCAGTCCCTGTACTCCAGCAGCTTTGGCAATATAGATACAACGAGCTTCTAAGTAAAGCATCGATTTACCTTCTGCGTAGCCCATTTGTACTTCTGACCCAGTACCGGAGGTAAAGCGCATTTTGATTCCTCGGGAGGCATAGGCAGAAGCGAGAAATCCTTTCGACCAAGGTGTATCATCCCCATCGGTAAATACGGCCTCAGTTCCATAAACAGAAATGGTCTCTGCATAAGCAGTAAAGCCTCTCATCCCCAGATCAAGCTCAGTGGCTTCTTCCAAAGCACATTGAGTCAAAATTCCAGGACGGCCTACTTGGGAACCAATCAAAATACCCAAAGCATTAAAAGGAGCATAGCGAGCCACCGCTACGGTAGTCTCTTGCTCTGCAAAGCCACGAAGCCCAGCTTCGGCTGCATCTGCTGCAATTTGTACTGGGTTATCCCGTACATTAGTCACATGACACTGAGTCGCAGGTGTACGACGAGCACGCATTTTTTGCACTGCCATCATCATCTCTACCACGTTCATTTGGGAAACCACCTCAACGATTTTGGCTGGAGTCATTGCGGTAGTTAATTTAATGATTTCACTTCTTGGCATATTTGGATCAATCACTTTATTGGCCAGAAGCTTCGAGTCCATACGGATTACTTCTTCTGCATTGGAAAGATTAATCCCATAAGTGGCGATAAAGTTATCGATTAAGTCAAAATCTTCACGACGTTTTCCGTCTAACTCAACTACCACACCATTTTCAATTCGAATGCTCGGCTTGGGATCGTTTGGCGACTCCATCGCAATCAGACCCTCTTCTACCCACTCTTGTACGAAACCATCCTGGTTTACTGGTCTATTTGCAAGTACTTCAAAACGTTTTGATCTCATTAGAATGAATCCTCCTTTCTCTATTAAATATATGAAGGTCGATCATTTTTAGGCTCTCCAGCGAGAGTACCAAGTAGCTTGCGTCCCACTTCACGAGCCGATACTACTGCTTGGCGGACTGCACCCGAATCACCACTGATCGTTAAGATCACCTCATTGGAGAAGCTGGTCCCATCGCTTGGGGAGGCATAGCTTACCACTTCCACATTGGCAGCTTTGACAGCTGTGTCTGCCATAATTACACCAATTGCTGCTGGTCCTGCACAGATCAGACCAAAAGATTTACCAATCGGAGCACCGAAAGCTTTATTGATTGCATAACTTGCACGAGCTGTGTATTGGAACTCAAGGTGTCCAGCATCATTGCCATATACATCGCCAAAAGTACGATCCAATTCTTTCAAGGCCACTTCGATTGCCCGGCGGACGTCTGAAACATCTTCTCCACCAAAAAGAATCAAACTACCATGACCAGCTCCGCCTTTGGTATCACGAGGCAACTCAATTTTAATAATTTCGGTATTTGTCGCTTTTACAGCTTCGTCTGCCGCCATAATATGGGGGCCTGCACCAACACGAGCACCAAGAACACCGATGGAGCGATATTTTTTCTCCAATTTCATTGCTTCCAGCAATTGAGAATCCACATTAGCAATCACCAACCCGATTGTATCTCCGATCGCAGTCCCTACAAACTCAGTTAAATTACAAGTTTTTTCCATAGCCTGACATCCTCCATTCGTTTGATTTAAGGTTTCACTATATTTTGATAAAATTTGATCGATCAAATGATCCATTTCAGCCATTAGACTTCACCTACTTTAGGTAACAATTTTTCTACATCCGTATGAGGTCTTGGGATCACGTAATTGGATACCACTTCACCGACTCTTTCTGCTGCAGATACCCCTGCATCGACCGCAGCTTTCACTGCACCCACATCACCGCGAACCATCACAGTGACTAGACCTGAGCCGATTTTTTCAGTACCTACCAAGATCACATTTGCGGCTTTTACCATCGCATCTGCTGCTTCGATAGCACCAATGAGTCCTCGCGTTTCGATCATTCCCAACGCTTCTTGTTGCATGATTTCCCCTCCTATTTTTTATATTTGGGTATAACATAATCTGTGAGTTCCCCCCACACTATCGAGTATAGAGAAAAAATATAGGACATAGTTGCTCACTCGAGAACCGCAAAATTGAACAAAAAAGGGTAAAATAACAGAATCTTGCGCTTTGAAATTGTCAGACTTTTCAAACAACCACCTTTGGTAGTACTTAACTATATATTTTGAATTTAAATAATATAGTACAAATTTGCCGACTTATTTTTAAATTTCACAAATAATTGCCAAAGAGGTTTTTACCTTCTACAATGAAAGTATCTATCCATAACGGATTTTATGAGGAGCGTGATATCATGAGTATCCTTGAACTCCCTCGTAACAGAGAAATTCTCAATACTATTATGTCTGAATACTCTTCTGCCACTGATCTTGCTTCAGTTCTTGTAAACATCCATGGCAAGGAAATCTCGGACTACCATAATTTCACCAGTTTTTGTCAACTTATTCGCAGTAAAAAGGAATTTCGTCATCTATGCCAGAAGTGTGATCAATTAGGCGGGCTCGAATCTTCCAAAGCTGGCCACTTGGTCCACTATAAATGCCATGCAGGTCTGATCGATTTTTCTCTCCCCATTATCGTCAATGACCAACTGACTGGATTTCTTCTCTGCGGGCAAATCATTGTGGAAGACAAGGATATCCCTACCCGAATGGATTTTTCCTCTGACTGGAGTAAGTCTCTCGAACTCTGCCGAGCTTACGAAAATGTCCCTCGAGTTAGCCACAAAAAAGTAGCTTCTGCCATCTCAATTCTTGACAAGATCAGCAATTATTACTTAGTCAAAGAAATGGGCGGCAGTCGAGATTACAAAGACATCCGTTTCCATATCGACGCGGCCTCCCTCGAGCAGGAGCTTCGTTTGCCAGCCCAACACAAAAATGAAATCAAAAAGGCTCTTACTTTTATTGATAAAAACCTAAATCGGCCTATCACACTTGAAGAAACCGCTGACCACGTTTATCTGAGTCACTACTACTTCAGCAAACTTTTCAAAAAAGAAATGAATATGAACTTTGTAACCTATATCAACAATAAAAAAATCGAAAAAGCAAAAATCTTCTTGCTTGAATCCAACTGGTCCATTGAAAACATTTCTCGTAGCCTTGGATTCCGGCAAACTAGCTACTTCTGCAAACTCTTTAAAAATACAACCCAATCCACACCAGCTGACTTCCGTCGCCAAATGAAAGGTTTGTCATAGATCAAAAAAAGGACAATCTCCCAAAAGAGATTGTCCTTTATTTTTTAGTTGCTTCGAAAAGCCACTGAGTAAATTCCTCGAGCCCTTCGCCAGTCAGAGTGGAAGTCTCAAAAATTTGCTTCACTCCAGCCAACCGAAGATAGTTCCTTGCTTGCTCAATCTGCTTCTCATCGCGAGCTTTGTCAATCTTAGTGATCACCCCTATGGCAGGGCGAGTAAAAGTCATGGCAAAAGAGGGGGGGTAAGAGCTTACCTGGCTATCCACACTTTGGACAAACCCAACGTACTCGGCATCTACTGAGCTGCCGATCAAAGCATTATAAAGAAGTCGATTTTCTAAAAATTCTCCTGGCGTGTCAATCGCATCTTGATAATAGCTCACCTGCTGAGTCTTTAAATAAGTGGACTCAATATCATGCAAATACTGACAAAGGCTGGTTTTTCCACTCCCAGTCTGACCAATAAAAATGACCTTCCTCATGTACGAGTCACTTTGGGCACATCAAATTGCAAAATCTCTGCCATAGTCTGAGTCACTTGTCGCATTGCAAATTCGACGGAAGATACCTCGCCAGTAATCACCACAGACCCACTAAAACGGTCAATAAAACCAATCGACACATTCCCAGACTTCTTGGCAATATCTCCAGCAATGATTGCTGCCTCACTAGGAGTAATCGTCAAAATACCAATCGCATTGGAGTCTTCTGGAAGACCCAATTTGGCATAAATTTCCTTATTTGGATTTGGAATCAAATGAGCCAAAGTCACCTGTTTACCTGGCACATACTCCTGAATAACTCGTTCTATTGGTCGTTCAGACATCGCTTACCCCTCCTGCTTTTCCACAGTACTATCTTTTATTCAGTGTATCACAGAGAGATGATATTATATTGTTCACTCGAAAAAGCAACATTGTGTTATTCCAACAAACCAATCAAAAGATCACCCATTCTCGAAGGGCCACTACTGGTGAGAAGTATCTCGGAAAAGGCGAAAGATTTAGGGGCTAAAAACAAAATGAACATGTAATGGGGAGTGGTCGACCCAACCGATCTTGACTCCCGGGCGAAGTGGCACAAAAATAGCTACGACAGCGATTAAAGAATATCATGAACTATCGATCTTGGCCACAGAAGTCGTTGACTCCTCTGCGATCATCAGGAATCCGCTAGGGAAAGTCCGACACATCCCAGATAGAATATTGCCACTTAGCGCCATCTCCTCAGATTTTGGTGGTTTCTCCTGATATAGATGTGTAGAGATTTGTGTCAATAAGTGCTTAAATGGCGTCTCTAATAAAGAAGAATCCCCTTTCTCGATGGTTATTAAATCTATCAATTGTTACGACCGGTGTTACGGTTGTCGTACATTGTGTCCTACTGGAGCAATTACTTATTTTGGTGATCCTAATGAGTCAATTCCTACTCAGAAAAAAATAGATCGAAAAATATTAGAATTTTTGATGAATTCTAATCTTTTTTTCCTAAAAACATATAATTAACAAATTTTTGTCATTCTGAGCACACAGTAATTAGT
>JAGOHU010000157.1 GCA_017995975.1 Negativicutes bacterium | reverse complement strand
GCTTCAAGGCCTCCTTTGATGCCAAAAGTGAGAAGAGCCCCTGCTCCTTTTGGAAGGTATTTAAGGATGTTGTTTCTATTGGTATTACTCGCCAGTCCGGGATAATTCACCCAGGTGACTGATGGGTGGTTCTCTAAGAATTTGGCAACAGCAAGAGCGTTTTCAGAGTGGCGGGCCATTCTTAGATGTAAGCTCTCGAGCCCTTGGATAAATAGGAAGCTATTGAAAGGACTCAGGCAAGCACCGAAATCACGAATTACTTGAGTTCGTAGACGAGTGATAAAGGCCAGTGAGCCAATGTCAGTGCTATAGCGCAGGTTGTGGTAGCTAGGGTCTGGATCGTTGAGAAGTGAAAAATCTCCTTGGGTCCAATCAAAATTTCCGGCATCCACTACAATGCCTCCCATAGAACTACCATGTCCGCCGATGAATTTTGTGGCTGAATGGATGACAATATCGGCACCATGTTCGATTGGCTTTGCAAGATAAGGAGCAAAGGTATTATCAATGATGAGAGGTATCTTGTGCTCATGGGCAATTTGAGCTACTGCTTCGATATCGAGTACATCCATGCTCGGATTGCCGATGGTTTCTGCGAAAATAGCTTTTGTCTTTGGTGTGATCGCTTTTCGAAAACTTTCAGGATCTGTTTGCTGAGCCCAATTGACTTTAATTCCTTGGTGAGCCAGGCTATGGGAAAACAAATTATAGGTTCCTCCATATAAGCTTGTCGAGCTGACGAATTCGTCACCCGATTGGCAAAGATTCCAGATACATGCAGCAATTGCCGCATGGCCTGAAGCAAAAGCGAGGCCTGCTTGGGCTTTTTCTAAAAGCGCAACTCGCTTTTCAAATACATCAGAGGTTGGATTCATCAGGCGAGTATAAATATTCCCCGCCTCTTTGAGACCAAATAAATTTGCCGCATGATCTGCATCTCGAAAACCATAGGAGGTGGTTTGATAAATTGGCACAGCTCGAGAACCAGTGGCAGAATCAATCTCCTGTCCGCCGTGAATTAGAACTGTATCTTCTTTATATTGCTTTGTCATTATAATCATCCTTTCGAGTTCCTAAAAAATTCCGAGAGCTTGGAGGAAAACAACTAGTACAAGGATCGGTGTAATGTAGCGAAGGATTGTCAAATAAATTCCTACAAAATTGCCAAGAGCCAGTTGACCTTGATTGGTTAATTCATTTTGAACTAGCTCGGGTGAAAGTCGCCAGCCCACTAAGATGGCTGTAAATAAACCGCCTAGGGGCATTAGAAGGTTTGACGAGGTAAAATCAAAAAGATCAAAGAAGCTTTTACCAAAAATCTTGATTCCTCCGAGTAAACCAGTGGGGGTGGCTGATAAAGCAGCCAAACTGCCAACAAGAGTGATGAAAATGGCTAAACCGATAGTAGCCTTTCGGCGGGATAACTGCCACTTTTCAATGAGGTAACTTACAGAAGGTTCAAAAAGGGCGATGGTTACTGAAGTGGCTGCACAGGCTGCCAAGAGGAAGAAGAGAGGAGTCAGAAATTGGCCAAATGGCATTTTGGAAAAAACGAGAGGGATGGTCTCAAAAAGCAGACCTGGTCCAGATTCGGGAGCCAGCCCGAAAGAAAAAACCACTGGAAAGACAACGAGTCCTACTAGGAGAGATACGACTGTGTCAGCGATCACAATTTGACTGGCATTTTTAACAATATTGACCTTGTTGTTAAAATAGCTAGAGTATGTGATCATGGCACCAGTTCCAAGTGAAATTTTAAAGAATGCTAGTCCTAAAGCAGTCAAAAATGATTCCCTAGAAAGTTTCGAAAAATCAATTTGTAGTAAGAATGAAACTCCTTCGCCGGCCTTGGGTAGACTTAAAGACTGGGTCAGACAGATAAGCACCAGAAGGAAGAGAAGAGGCATGGAATATTTGGTCACTCTTTCGATTCCTTTTTGCACTCCCAAACAAATAACTAGTGTGGCTAACAAAATCACGAACCATTGCCATAGCAGGGCAGAGGCAGGGTCATTGATGAATGAGAGAAAAGCTGATTGAGAAGCTTGTGTACTTTCGATGGATAGGCTGTTAGTTAAAGATTTAAAAAAATAATGGTAGACCCATCCTGTGACAGCTGTATAGAAAAGTGCGATAAGAATACTACTCGCCATTCCCATAAAGCCTGCCACTTTCCAAAAAGATCCGCCACGAATTTCGTAGGCCGCCACTACATTCTTCTGGGTGGATCGTCCAAGGATAAATTCGGCAATTAAAATAGGGAGACCAATTAAGAAAACACAGCCAAAATAGACCAAAAGGAAAGCGGCACCGCCGTTTTCTCCCACTACATAGGGGAACCGCCAGATATTTCCAAGGCCGACTGCTGCACTTAATGTGGCAAAAAAAGTAGTGATGGAACCAGAAAAATTTTCTCGGTTGGTTTGAGTCATTTTGTCTACAACCTTTCAACTTTGATTTACTTGTTATGAATGATGGTTTTCAATAGAGTTACTGTCTAGTATTTTCGATTACCACTGCTTCCGTGATCTCTGATATGTCTCCAACTTTGATAGAGAGGGTCTTTGCTTTCATATGAAATGGCTTCTTTTTCATTTATATAAAATTGACTATGGTGACTTTGAAATAACTGGCGATCTTTTCCAATTGGGCAAACTTTCACACAAATTCCGCAGGGATATCGTGACTCATCTCTCAGGGCAGCATGGTGCTTGGCACAGGCAACTTTGTCCATTTGTGCAACCGGGCTATTATGGGAGTCTTGAAAAGCTTTGGAGGGACAAAGTTTTTTACAAATACCACAATCAATGCAAAGATTTTCAGTGATCATCGGCGACCCTTCGAATTTGGCATCTGTAAAAATAGAAACATAACGAACACGGGGCCCATAAATGGGATTGAGGAGACAGTTGTTGTAGCCTATAGTTCCGAGGCCACCATACTCGGCTGCCTTGACATGGCCGAAAGAAGAGACCGGTTTTTCTACTAAAATTTCAATATCTCCGTACCCATCTCGAGGTAGGAATAATGCACGATATCCCTCTTTCATTAAGCCAATCGAAAGACGATAGGCCATTTGATCTAGTAAAATATTTGTGGTGTTGTAGAGTTCCGAATAGACAATCGATGGGGTGGTTTCAACCATTGGTAAAATTAAAGGAATACCAAGTACGATCACTGTTTCAGCTGGTTGCCAAACCGCTTTTGGTCGATAAGGAAGGGCTACTTCATCATACTCATCCCAGCGTTCAACTGGGGCAAAACCGATTAATTCGGCTCCTAAATTTTTTGATAATGTAATTACCTCTTCGTTTGTCATGTTTTAAAAAATCTCCCTTCATAAAACGTGGTGTTTATTCCTTTATAGGCTTGTTGATGAAAAATCTGATTCCTCCTATCGGTAAAACATTCTTCATACTCCTGAGAGTAGGTGTAAGAAACAAAAAAAGCTCTTTCCAAAAAGGAAAGAGCTAACTCAAATAAAGTTATCTTATTCCTCTCATTTCTCACAGGAAAACCTGTGCAGGATTTGGCACCAATGCATTTCTGCAGGTTGCCGGGCGTCATAGGGCCAGTCCCTCAGCCACTCATAATAAGAGTTTGTATATGAAGTTGAGTGTTATATTACTACAGGAGAAATGCTTTTGTCAAATAATTTATTGGGTATTAGCAAAATCCTTAAAGAAGAGTCGGTATTGGTTGACACGATTACTTCCCTTGCTGCTTATAATAGCTATGCAAAAATTGCTCATCTTTTACTTCCAAGCCTTTAAGTCCTGCAAGGCTTTCGAAGTGATGGGTGAACTCATGGAGTAGGACTTCGTGGAGGATTTCTTTTTGTTTTTCCATAGACTTTCCAGAACAGATTTTTTCAAAGGACCCATAATAGATAGTGATATACCGACCCAACCCTGCTGGATCGTTTGTGTATGTGCCTAAAGTAAATAAATCCTGATGGCGGGCGTGAGGAGAGAGCTGAGTCGTGTCTTGAAGCAAAACACCCCCATTGAGATATTTATAAAAATCTTCCGGAAGCTCTTCGGCGATTTCATCTAGGTATTCGCGAACTTCGTCATAGGTAAGAATGAAATGGTTTTCCATGATCACTAGTCTCCTTTCATAATCGTTTTATTCTCTTAAATAGCTGTTGATTTCATCATATTTTTTGGCAACTTCTAAACAGAGAAGTTCGATAAAATGTTTAGCATATTTTGTTTGGTTTGCTTCGCTAAAGG